>JBCCOR010000597.1:0-3533 GCA_039025295.1 Acidobacteriota bacterium | reverse complement strand
CGATGCGCCGCAAGGGCGGCGCGCCGACGACGATCGACGCCCCGCTCTGCTTCACGATGAACGTCGAAGCCTGGATGATCGACGTCGAGGACGACGAAGGCCGCGTCTACACCTTCGCGATTCCCAAGAAGTGCATGAACTTCTCGCTGCTGAGCGTCACCGAGCCTGAGCTGCCGCCGAAGACCGACGCGGTCTGCAAGCTCGATGTTCAGCGCGACTGCCGCGCCAACACCTGGCGCATCGACGCGTCGGGCAGCAGCGCGGGCGTCAGCGTGACCATGGCCAGCGCCGGCGGCGCGCGGCGCACGGTGATCGCGGCAGGCGCCGATCCGGTCTTCACCGGCCCGGACGACGATCCTTTCACCGCCTACACCTTCACCGCCGTCGTGCCCGACAGCGACACGGTGAACGGCTGCCGCGCCGACCGCACGGCCGAAGCGTGCCCGCCGCTGCCGAGCTGCACGATCCGCGTCGACGTGACCGACGACGTGCTCGTCGACACGCCGGTGCAGGTGACGATCGACGGCTCGTGGGACGGCCCGGGCGCGCTGCGCGTCGAGGCATTCGATGAGGACGGCAACGCCGTGCCGGGCACCGAGCTCAACGGCTCGGGCACGGTGACCTTCGCCAAGGCGGGTACCTACACCTTCCGCGGCGAGGCGCAGAACCGCATCGGCCAGACCGCGACCTGCGACGAGGCGGCGGTGATCGTCAAGCGCAAGGGCCAGTGGATCGGCCGCGCCTACGGCGCCCTGATCGACGTCGACCGCGCCGACGTCAGCGAGAGTCGCTTCCTCGCCGACGGCACGCACGAGGCCGACAAGGCGATCATCGGTGACGGTGCCGGCTTCGGCGTCAGCCTGGAGTACCTGACCTCGGTCGGCCTGGGCATCGAGGCCTCGGCGATGTTCGCGCAGATCGCGGGCGACTACTTCTACGATCTCGACGACGCCTGGGGCATGGACGACGACGATCTGCGCTTCATCCCGCTGACGCTCGGCCTGAACTACCACTTCAACCCGGATGGTCCGGTCGACGTCTTCGCGGGCGTCTTCGCCGGCATCGCGCTGCTCGACGACGCCAGCTTCCAGGTGCTCGACAACGTCGTGCGCTCGATCGAGCTCGACGACGAGTTCATCTGGGGTCTGCAGCTCGGCCTCGACGTGCCGTTCGGCGATTCGCCGTGGGGCTTCCACGCGGCGGCGCGCTACATGGACCTCGAGACCGAGTTCGACGCCGACGGCATCGACGCCACGCCGCTCGATCTCGATCTCTCGCCGACGATCTTCTCCGCGGGTGTCGCCTACCGCTTCTGATCGCGGTAGATCGCTCCCAAGCGGCCGCTTGCGGCCGCGAGGAACGGCGAACGGCCGGACGTCCCCGCGGGGATTGTCCGGCCGTTTTCTTTGCCCGCTTTTTGCTGCTGCTGCTGCTGCTGCGCGCGGTCTTGCTGCGTCAGCCGCGCGCGGGCTGCGCCGGCTGCAGCGACGCGTGCTCGAACGCGCCGCCCTCCTCGTCGACCTCGGCGTCGAAGACCGCGCCGAGCGGCCGCACGGCCGCGCCGCGGGCGAAGTCGAAGCAGAGATCGGCGTCGTCGAGCGCACCCGGCACGCCCGCATCGCGATGGAGCACGACGACGCGATCGCCGACCCGCAGCAGATCGCCGGGCTGTACGGTCTCGCCCCAGCGCGCGGCCGCGCGCTCGATCGTGCGCCATTCGAGGGTCGACGGGTCGTGGCCGTTGCCGCGGATTTGATCGCGCAGCGCCGAGGCGCGGGTGAACACCACGCGCGCGTCGATCAGCGCGCGCAGCGCGCCGAGATCGAGCGCGCTGGCGCCGTTCGCGGCCGTCGTCGTCGCAACCGCCCCGACCTGGCCGAGCCCGAAGAGGGCCGAGGCCGGGCCGCGGGCATCGGGCAGCGCCATCACCACGGTCGCGGCGAAGTCGTGCGGCGCGCGGCGCAGGGCCTCGGCGTCTGCCGAGATGTAGCGCGCCTCGGGCAGCAGATCGTCGACGAAAGCGTAGCGCTCGAGGCGCACGTGGTAGCGCTGGGTGCCGAAGCCGTCGGCGGCGCGGGCGGCGCCCGTGCGGCGCAGAGCGTCGTCGTGGGCGGGATCGATGCGTCCGGGCACCGACCAGGCCATCGGCCAGTCGGATCGGAAGAAGGTCGCGACGTCGGGCGGCGTGTCGGCGTCGAACCAGGGCGCCTCGGGCTCGACCGTGAACCAGCGCGCGCGGATCGGCGAACCGGTCCAGGGCCGCACGCGCGCGGCGGGCACGTCGGCGCCGTCGACGCGCAGCGCGGTCGCCTCGGTGTAGTAGACCGGCGCACCGCTGCGATCGCGCGCCTCGAGCACGGCGTGCAGGGTAAACGCGGCGTCGTGTGGAATCGCCTGCGGGCCGATCATGGCCTGCGCTTGGTCGTCGAGCTGGATCGCAACGTGGGCCGCGATCGGCGTCGGCGCCAGCGCCTCGCGCGCGCGCGGCACGCCCCACACCAGCGCCAGGCCGGCGAGCAGGACGAGCAGCAGGCTGACGGCGAAGACGCGATTCGACCGGTCCATGATGGACGCGGCGATCAGGCGGGCACGTCGCCCGGGGCGAGCGTTTCCAGGCGGGTAGCGATGTCGCGGTAGTTGCTGTTGATGCCGTAGATCTCGACGAAGGTCTTGCGCGCCGACGCCACGTCACCGATCTGCTCGAAAGCCGCGCCCATGTCGTAGAGCAGACCGAGGGTCTCTTCTTCCTGGATCGTCGGCGCCTCGAGGCCCTTGCGGTACCACTTCACCGCCAGCTCGGGCAGACCCTTGTCGAGGAAGCACATGCCGAGCATCGAGCTGCTCTCGACGCGGTAGCGATCGTCCTTGGCGGCGAGCTGGAAGGCGCCGATTGCCTCGTCGAGCAGGCCCATTTCGCGGTAGGCGATGCCGAGGTTGAAGTGCGTGCCGTAGTCCTCCGTCGACAGGTTCTCGGCAACGCCGCGGCGGAATCCTTCGACGATTTCCTCGAGGCTCTGCTCCTGCGGCTGCTCGACCTCGCTGGTATCGCGCAGCAGCTCGTCGTCGCTCAGCTCGTCCTCGAGCTCCGCCGCGAGGTTGAAGAAGTCGTCTTCCTCGTCGAACAGGGTGTCGATGCTGTCGTCGTCGCCGCCGCCGTCGAGCTCGTCGAGCCAGCCGGCGGCGGCCTCTGCCTCGACGGCGGGCGGCGGCGCATCGAGCTCGGCGTCAGCGCCGCTGGTCTCGATCGGCATGGATCCCGACGCCGACTGGGCCACCTTGGCCGCCTGCGCCGCCTGCGCCGCCTGCTGCGCTTCGTGGATGATCGACGCCTCGTCCTCATCGTCGTCGAGGCCGAGTTCGTCCATCAGCGACACCAGCGGTTTGCCGTCGGACGCGGTGCCATGCGACGGCGGCGCGGCGGCCGGCGGCGGCGGCGTCGACGGCGGTTCGGCGGCCGGCGCGACGGCGAACGGATCGGGCTCGGTCAGGTCGAAGAGCGGCTCGTCCGGCGCGGCGGGCGCGGGCGCGGCGGG
>JBCCOR010000596.1:0-3535 GCA_039025295.1 Acidobacteriota bacterium | reverse complement strand
GGGCTTGACCGCGACGGTCGCGCCGGTCGGCGTGGTCGTGATCAGCGGCAGATAGCGCACGCCGTCGTCCGCATCGGCCTCGGCGTTGCCGTCCGACGCGCCGTCGACGCGCTGCAGGCCGCCGGCGACGAACATCCGCACGGCGTCGAGGCCCTGCAGGATCGGATGGCCTGCGGCGAAGGTCTGGCTGTGGGTCGAGGGTTCGAGCGAGAGATCGTAGAGCACGCGCGACGCCGGCAGGCCCGGACGCGTGGCGCGCGACAGCGCGAGATCGAAGTCGAGCGCGACCGCGTCGTCGATGCGCTCGACGCCCCACGCCGTCAGCAGCGGATCGAGATCCGACGACGGCGCGTACTGCAGCGCCAGCCACGGCTGCTGCGGGTTCTGCGGCGGGCGATCGTCGATCGCGTACGGATCGACGAAGACCAGCGTCGAGCCGCCGCGCTGCGTCCAGGCGTCGAGCGCCCACAGCGCGCGCGGCGAGAGCGCCTTCGGATGGACCACCACCACCAGGTCGTACGCCGCCGGGTCGATGCGGTCGGTCTCGGGATCGATCACCGACACGTCGTACGACTCGGCGAGCACCTGGAACGCCAGCCAGCTCTCCTGCGGATCGCGGCCCTGGGCGGCGAGGATCTGCGCCATGTAGGGATTGCTCGCGTCGGAGACCACCTCGAGGCTCGACAGCACGCCGACGCGCTGGCGGCTCGGCCACAGCAGCCGGTAGAGCCGGCGCGTGATCTCGTATTCGACCGTTTCCTGCTCGTTGGGCCACAGGAATTCGATCACGTCGCGGCTGCCGGTCTGGGTCTCGAAGACCAGGCCGAAGAAGAAGAGATCGCCCTGCTGGTTGATCGGCTTGCCGTCGAGGCCGTCGTCGAGGGCATCCTGGGCGTCGTCGCTGTCGGGCAGCGGATCGACGAAGCGCAGGGTAATGCGGCCGTCGGCGGCGCGCGCGTACTCGCGCAGGAGCGCGCGCAGATAGCGCTCGTAGCCGATGAAGTCTTTGATGAAGCGCGGCAGGGTCTTGCCGGTGGTCTCGGAGAAGTAGAGGCTGATCTCGATCGGCTTGACGCTCTCCTCGGCCATGCGCGCGAGGATCGTCTCGGTGCCGTCGGTGAGCGAGTAGAGATCGTCCTCGGTGAGGTCGAGGCGCAGCGACTCGGCGCCGCGCGTGAGCAGATGCGCGCCGAGGACGGTGATCAGCGCGATCAGCGCCAGGGTCAGGCCGCGTCCGGCGAGAAAACCGGGGCTGGACGCGCCGCGGTGAGGCTTTCGGGGCATGATGGCGTCCCTCCTAGGCGTTCTTGGTGCGGTCGAGAACAAGCATGCCGCCGGCCAGCCAGCCGGCGGTGAAGAGCACGAAAAAGGCGAGGCTGCCGAGTGGTACCAGGCCGTGGGTGAAGGCGTCGAAGTGGTCGATGATCGACAGGCTGGCGAGCAGTTCCTCGGGATAGGCGCCAAAGGTCGCGCCCAGCGCCTGCTGGCTCTGCGGCAGGCCGGCGACGAGGAAGAGCATGCTCACCGCCGTGCCGAGGATGAAGGCGACGACCTGGTTGTCGGTGAGGGCCGAGAAGAGCATGCCGATCGCCAGAAACGCCGCCGCCAGCAGCAGGCAACCGAGATAGCCGGCGACGATCGTGCCCCAGTCGGGATCGCCCAGGCGCGCCACCTGCAGCGCGAAGGGCGTGGTCAGGAGCAGCGAGAAGGCGAGGAACGTCCAGCCGGCGAGGAACTTGCCGAGGTAGGCGCCCTCGAGGGTCACCGGCAGGGTGAAGAGCAGCTCGACCGTGCCCGACTTGCGCTCCTCGGCCCACAGCCGCATCGCCACCGCCGGCACCAGCACGACGAAGAGCCACGGCATGTAGGTGAAGAGCGGCGTCATCGTCGCCTCACGCAGCTCGAGGAAGCGGCCGAAGTCGCGCGAGAGCGCCAGCCAATTGCTCGCGATCAGGAAGATCACGACGAAGATGTAGCCCAGCGGCGAGGCGAAATAGCCGCGGAATTCGCGACGGAAGATCGAGCCGAGCCCGGTCAGGCGACTTTCTACAGCGCTCACGACGCGTGCCCTCCCGTGAGCTGACGGAAGAGATCGTCGAGTCGGCCCTCGTGGACGCGGACGTCGACCACCGGCTCACCGTCGAGCGCGGCCAGGAGCGCAGCCAGGTGGTTGGCGCCGTCGGCCGGTGCGAGCGTGAGCCGGCGACCGCCGTCGGCACTCTCGACCGCGGCGCACCAGTCGAAGGTGCGCAGGCGCGCAGCGAGCGTGGGCCGCGGCTCGGCGAGTTCGACGCGCAGCTCGTTGTGCCGCGGCGCGCGCGCGACGAGCGCGGCCGGCGTGGCGTCGACCTCGATCCGGCCGCGATCGATGATCATCGCGCGCGTGCAGATGCGCTCGACCTCGTCGAGTATGTGGGTCGAGAGGATGACGGCGCTCTCGCGCGCGAGCTCGACGATCAGCTGATGGACGAGGACCTTCTGATTGGGATCGAGGCCGTCGGTGGGCTCGTCGAGCACCAGCACGGCGGGATCGTGGATCAGCGCCTGGGCCAGGCCGACCCGGCGCTTGAAGCCCTTCGACAGGGTTTCGATCGGCTGCTGCAGGACCTCGTCGAGGCCGGCGCGCGCGACGCTCGCGGCGATCGCGCGGTCGACGTCGTCGAGGCCGCGCGCGTCGGCGACGAAGCGCAAAAAGCCGTGCACGGTCATCTCGCCGTAGGCCGGTGCGTTCTCGGGCAGATAGCCGACCGCGCGGCGCGCCGCAAGCGGCCGCGCGGTGAGATCGTGGCCGGCGATGCGGACGCTGCCCGCGTCGGGGCGCAAGAAGCCCGTGAGCATGCGCATCGCGGTGGTCTTGCCGGCGCCGTTGGGTCCGAGAAAGCCGAGGATCTCGCCGCGGCGCACGGTGAGATCGATGCCGTCGACGGCCTTGATCGGCCCATAGTGCTTGGTCAGGCCGCGGGCCTCGACCAGCACGTCGCCGTCGGCAAGGTCCGCAGGCGCCGTCGAGGCGGCGGGGACGTCGGTGAACATGGTCATGCCTCCCGTCACAGCGTGGGAAGGAAATCGTGGGCGGGATCTGGGCGCTTCACGAACCCGATCTCGTCTCCTGGGAAACGATCCGCACGACGGCGACGCGACGTAGCGCATCACCCTGCGAACCGCAGTTTCGGCGGTCGAACGTGCCACTTTGGCACGCTGCGCGCCCTGCGCGCTGCGGCGACCGGCGGTCTACCGCGGGGTTACGCGCCGTTTCTTGCCAACCGCGTGCCAGATGGCAAGCGCGCGGCGGGCGGCGCCTAGATCAGCGGACGGCGTCGAGCGGATGCAGGCCGCCGTTGTGCCCGGCGGCGCCGTCGGGCGTCTGCCGCGCGCGGGGCGCGCACAGCCGGCTGACGCCAAGCGCACGCAGCGCAGCGTCGCACGCCTCGGCGCGCGCGCCGAGACGTGCGACGCCCTGCAGCGACCCGCGCCACGGCGCGAGCCGCGTCGGCAGCTGGGCCAGCGCGTCGATCGCGTGGACGATCAGCGTCCG
>JBCCOR010000595.1:0-3565 GCA_039025295.1 Acidobacteriota bacterium | reverse complement strand
GGCCGCGATCGCTGGACCTGAGCCCCGCGCTATCGCCCCCCCCCCCAACCGGCCGCCGTTTGCCCCCCCACCGGCGGCCGTTTCTCGTGTGTGCCCGGCATGGGCATTGACTTGGGGGTGAGAGTCCCCCCGGAACTTGGTCACAGGAACCGAAGCGACCCGCAAGGCGATGACCCGCGAGGGCGCACACGAGAAACGGCCGCCGGTGCGTGGGCATCCGGCGGCCGTTGGCGTTGGGGCGCGATCGCGCTGGGATCAGTTCCAGCGATCGCGGCCGCGGCAGCGTACCTGCAGCGAGGAGATGCGGTCGTCGCCGACGCGCGAGCCGCGCAGATCGGGATCGTCCTTGCCGTTGCGCAGCTCGGTGTAGTCGCCGCGGAAGTTGGTGTGCTCGTAGAGACGCACGCGGCAGCCGCGGGCGACGCGCACCGAGGTGACCTCGTCGTTGCCGACGTAGGAGCCGCGCAGATCGGGGATGTCGCCCTCGTCGAACGACTCGGCCCGGCCGCGGTACTGGGGATCGCGGTAGAGCGTCACCGCCGCATCGTCGCGGTCGTAGCGGTCGTCATCGCGATCGTCGTAGCCGCCGCCGTACCAGTCGTCGCGGTCGCGCCGGCAGCGGATCTCGAGCGAGGAGATGCGGTCGTCGCCGACGCGCGAGCCGCGCAGGTCGGGGGCGTCCTCGCCGTTGCGCAGCTCGGTGTAGTCGCCGCGGAAGTCGGGATGCTCGTAGAGGCGGACGCGGCAGCCGCGGGCGACGCGCGCCGAGGTGACCTCGTCGTTGCCGATGTAGGTGCCGCGCAGATCGGGGATGTCGTCGACGAAGGTCTCGGCGCGACCGCTGAAGCGCAGATCGCGGTAGAGGGTGACGCCCTCGATCGGGGCGTCCCAGTCGACCTTGCGCAGATCGCGGCCGCAGCGCACGCGCAGCGAGGAGATCGAGTCGTCGCGGATCGGCGAGCGGCGCAGATCGCGCTCGTCGTCGCCGCCGTCGAGTTCGATGAAGCGGCCGCGGAAGTTCGGATGCTCGTAGAGCCGCGCGCGGCAGCGCCGCGCGACCTGCACCGAGGTCGCCTCGTCGTCGCCGATGTACGAGCCGCGCAGATCGCTGACGTCTTCGTCGAAGCCCTCGCGACGGCCGGTGAAGTCGAGATCGCGGTAGAGCGTGACCGCCTCAAGCGGTCGATCCCAGCGGTCGTCGCGATCACCATAGCCGCCGCCGCGCGGCGGACGGTTGTCGCGCGGCAGGGTCAGCGGCGGCGGATCGAAGTCGTAGGGCGACGCGCAGCGCACGCGCAGCGAGCTGACGCGGTCGTTGAGCACGGGCTCGAGCCGGCGCAGATCGGGCGCGTCGCGGCGCAGCTCGACGTAGGCGCCCCGGTAGTCGGGATGGGCGTAGAGGCGCACGCGGCAGCCCCGGCGCACGCGCACCGAGGTGGCGCTGTCGTCGCCGATCGGGTTGTTGCGCAGATCGGCGTCGTCGCCGCCGAAGCCTTCAGCGCGGCCGGTGAAGTCGAGATCGCGGTGCAGCGTCACCGGCGCGGACACCCGGCTGCCGCGCTGGGCGGACGCCGACGAGGCGACGCCGGGCAGGAGCGGGAGGACGAGGGCCGCGGCGAGCGCGACGGGCAGTAGGGAAGAGCGCATGAAACCTCCTCGGAGCGGGCGTCGCCGGCATCGCGGTGCGCGGGCGAAGCGGACTAGGATGAATGACGGCTGCGCCGTCGATGGTACACGGCGAACGGGCGCGCCGCATGCGCGGCCGGCTCGTCATCCTGTTCTTGCAACCCGCGTTCCATGCCCCCGGGCGTCGCGCGAGGAGGTCCCGCATCGTGCCTGATTCGTCATCCACTTCTCCGCTCGCCGGACGCGTCGCCTTGGTGACCGGCGGCGGCACCGGCATCGGCCGCGCGATCGCCGCGCGGCTCGCCCGCGACGGCGCGTCGGTGGTCGTCACCGGTCGCCGCGCGGCGCCGCTCGACGCCACCGTCGACGCGATCGCCGAGGCCGGCGGCGCGGCCGTCGCCGCGACCGGCGACGTCGCCGACGCCGATGCCGTCCGGGCCATGATCGACGCCGCAATCGCGGCGTTTGGCGGCCTGCACATCGTGGTCAACAACGCCGCGATCGCGCGCTTCGGGCCGCTCGAAGACCTCGACGCGGCGAACCTCGACGCGCTGCTGGCGATCAACGTCAAGGGCGTCGTTCACGTCGCGCAGGCGGCGGCGCCGCATCTGCAGCGGCACGCCGACGCCGGCGGCGCGGCGCTGATCAACATCTCGTCGTCGGTCACCCGGCAGCCGGTGCCGGGCTACGCCGTCTACGCCGCGACCAAGGCCGCGGTCGATCAGCTGACGCGCAATCTGGCGATCGAGTGGGCGGGTGCGCGGGTGCGGGTCAACGCGGTCTGCCCGGGCGTGATCGAGACCCCGATTTTCGACACCATGATGCCGAAAGAGGACGCTCGTGCCTTTTTGAAGGACTTCGCGGCCCAGGTGCCGCTCGGCCGCAACGGCCAGCCCGGCGACATCGCCGCGCTGGTGCGCTTCCTGGCCGGGCCCGAGGCGCGCTGGCTGACCGGCGCGATCATCCCGCTCGACGGCGGATTGAGCCTGAAGAGCTAGCGCGCCCTACGGCACCTCCGTCACTTCGACGATGCGGCTGACGAGCCGGTCGGAGGCCGGATCGTGCAGGGCGACGATCAGGCGATGGGCCTGGCGCGGCAGATCGAGGGTGCGTGCGCTCGACAGCGCGGCCGCGGCGAGCTCGGCGCCGTTCGCCGCCACGACCCGCACGCGGCCGGGCTCGGCGGTGGTCAGCGTGCCGTCCTCGGCGAGGGCGGCGAGCCACAGCCAGCCGACGGCCTCGACCCCCTCGGTCGCGGGTAGGCCGGTGAGCAGCGCGCCGCCGACGTGCGCCGTCATCGGCAGCATCATGCGGCTGCGGCTGGCGCGCTGGCCGGCCTGCAGATCGAGGCGCAGCGCCGCACCCGCGCCGGGCGCGTCGGCGGCGCTGATCTCGCGCGGGCCGCCGAAGAGCAGGCGGCTGACGACGCGCATGCGGGTGCGGTCGCGGGCGTCGGCGCGGCTGCGCACGTCCGCCCGATGGCGGATGCGCAGCTCGGGATTGGCCATCGCCACCGCGATCGCCTGGCGGCTGGCGTCGGCGACGTCGTCGAGTGCGTCGGTCGACAGGCCCAGCCAGTAGAAGCTGCGCACGTCGTCGACCAGCGTCGGCAGCACGTCGACCAGCGCGGCGCGCGGCACGGCGCGGCCGCCCGTGGCCGACGACACCGACGACGCGGTGAGCGTGCCGCGGCCGACGAGATCGCTGACGTAGAGCGTGTAACCGAGGCGGTTGGCGGTATCGACCAGCGGCTGCAGGCGGTCGCGATCGGTCTCGAAGATCCCGCCGATGGGCGTGCGCGCGTCGTCGAACGGGCCGCCCGGCCAGTCGCCGGCGAGCATCAGCATCGCCCGGCGGCCGGGCGGCTGGGCGAAGCCGTGGAGCGTGGCGACGGCGCCGTCGACCAGGCGGCTGAGGGCGATGCCGGCCTCGTTGGCGC
>JBCCOR010000594.1:0-3565 GCA_039025295.1 Acidobacteriota bacterium | reverse complement strand
CGGCGGCGCGTGGGTGCAGATCCGGCACTCGATCGTCGACACGGGTCCGCGGATGGAACTCTTTCCACAGCCGACCGAAGCCGTCGAAGTAGAGCTCCTCGCGCGCGATGGGCGTCGCGGTCGTCGAGCCGTTCGGCCGATAGAAGAGTTCCATCCGCGGACCCGTGTCGACGATCGAGTGCCGGATCTGCACCCACGCGCCGCCGTGTGCCGCATCAGGCTTCACCGCCGTGACGCGGTGGAGCTGGTCGTACTCATACGCGATCTCGAGGCCAGCAGCGTCGCGCTCGGACAGCACGACGCCCGAGGAATCGACCGTGCGGTCGAGCAGATGCCCGTCGGCGCCGCGGTATTTCGACGTCGTGCGGACGCCGTGTTCGTACTGGTGGTCGATCGTCACCTCGCCGCCGGCGGCGAGTTCGTCGAGCACGTGCTGCGGCAGGTTCTTGAACGGGTTTTCGTACGCCGGCGGTGGCGCGCCGGCGGCAGCTGTCGCCGTGACGGCGACCAGCAGAACGGTGAGAAGGAACGGCGGCAGAAGGCGGGTTCGGGTCATGGGTCACTCCCAGAGAAATGGACGCTCTACTTCATAGAACGCGTCCGGGAGGGCAAATCCCAAAGTTCGAGACCAGATTTTTCGGGAAACTTGCTTGGCGCCAGCCCGCGGGCGCGGGCGATCGGGCAGGACGGGCCCGGTGCTACGCGAGCTGGGCGACGGGCAGGCTGAGCAGGCGGCCGCGCGCCGGTTTTTTGCACAAAAAAAGACGCGCGACTCGGGTCGCGCGCGGGATGAGGAGGATGGCATATGCCTTGCGTTATAGGTTTCGGTCCTCCCCCATCTTTGGATGACCCTCGAGGCATCGGCCCGGCGTCAGCCGGTCGGCAAGACGCCGCGCGCGGCGAGCAGCGCGCACGCGTGGGCGACGCCCGCGTCGACGTCGTCGAAGATGCCGTCGAGCTGGGCGTCGAAGACCTCGGCCAGGATCGGCCCGAACTGCGGCCCCGGCGCGAGGCCAAGCGCGATCAGATGACGGCCGAGCACCAGCGGCTGCGGCGCCGCGTCGGCGAGCGCCAGGGCGTCGGCCTGCGCCAAGAGCCAGCGGCCCGGTTCGTCGTCGGCCGGCAGCGGCGGACGGCCGCGCGCGTCGGCCTCGTTGACCCGCACCAGCCGATCGATGCGGCCGACCCGACGCGCCAGGCGCCGCACCGCCGCCGCGCTCGCACCGGCGTCGTAGAGCTGGAACGGCTTCATGTGGTCGAGCACCAGCGCCACCACCTCGTCGATCAGCTTCGCCTGGCGCGTCATGCGGCCGAGCAGCGCGCGCGTCGGCGCTTCGCCCAGCGCCTCGTGGCCCGGCGAGCGGACCGCGCCGTCGGCGTCGATCTCGGTCGCCGCGGGCTTGCCGATGTCGTGGCAGAGGCAGGCCAAGCCGACCACCAGATCTTCGGCGTCGTCGCCGATGCGGCGCGCGGCGAAGGCGTCGAGGACGTGGCCGGTGTGGGTCCACACGTCGCCCTCGGGATGCCAGCGCGGATCCTGCGGGCAGTCGATCAGCGCCGCCAGCTCGGGATAGTCGCGCGCCAGCCAGCCGGTGTCGCGCAGGACGTTCAGGCCGCGCGACACCGCGCGACCGCGCAGGATCAATTTGCGCCATTCGTCGAAGACGCGCTCGGGCGCGAGATCCTCGGCTTCGATCGTGCGGCAGAGCGCGACCGTCTCGGGCGCAATCGCGAGATCGAAGCGGGCGACGAACTGCATCGCCCGCAGGACGCGCAGCGGATCTTCGACGAACGCCGGCGACACGTGGCGCAGCACGCCGCGCTCGAGATCGCGCAGGCCGCCGTGTGGATCGAGCAGCGCGTCGCGGGCCGGATCCCACGCCATCGCGTTGATCGTGAAGTCGCGCCGCGCCGAGGCGGTGACGAGGTCGAGGGCTGGATCGGCGTCGATTTCGAAGCCGCGGTGGCCGCGGCCGCGCTTCGACTCGCGCCGCGGCAGCGAGACGTCGATCGGCAGACCCTTGAGCTTCAAGACGCCGAACGACACGCCGACGCGGTCGAGCGGGAAGCGCCCCGCCAAGGTCTGTTCGAGCATGTCGGGCGCCAGGCCGTAGACCTCGACGTCGAGATCCTTGGCCGGATCGCCACGCAGCGCGTCGCGCACGGAGCCGCCGACGACCAGCGCGCGGCCGCCGGCCGCGGCGACGTCGGCCACGAGCTGCGTCAGCGCCGCGCGGTGCTGCGGATCGGGGACGTCGATGCGGAACGGTTCGGTGCACGCGATCGAGATCGAGGCCGGCGGCTCAGGCATCGTCGAGCGGCAGATCGTTCTCGCGCACCTGCTGCTGGCGATGGAAGAAGACGCTCGCGCGCTGCTCGATGCCGCCGCGCATGATGCCGATGTAGGGCACCATGGCGGTCAGGGTCATGCAGATCGCCTGCAGCGAGCGCTTCATTTCGCGGCAGGTGCGGCGCACTACGGCGTCGCCCGCGGCCGCCAGATGGCGCGTGCTGCGCGCAGCGTCGAGATCGCTCACCATGCCCGAACCCATGTCGTGCTGCACCAGGCATTCCGTGCAGTCTTGCAGCAGATCCTGCGCCCAGCCGGCGAGATGGCGCTGGTCTTCGTAGCGGATGCCGTCGAGCGCGCAGGCGCGCTGCAGCCGCGGCACGAGCTCACCGCGCAGGCGCTCGACGAACGCTGCCATCGTGCGCCAGCCGTCGCCGCCGGGAATGCGCTGCTGGCCGTCGCGCTCGTCGAAGAGCACGCGCAGGATGCGCAGCAGGTTTTCGGGCGTCAGCGGCAGGCCGGCGATCGACACCCGCTGAAGCGCGATCAGGTGGATCTCGAGCGCCTTGATCTCGCGCAGCAGGATCAGCGCCTCGTGCGCCTCCTGGGCGAACTCGCGCAGGAAGAAATGATGCGACGACGCCGTGCTGCGCGGATCCTTGGCGGCGATGTGGGCGAAGCCGGTCTGCAGGAAGGTGCGCACCTCGCCGAGCAGCGCGCACAGGCCCTCGCGCCACGGCCGGGCGCTCGACTGGCGCAGGCGCTGCACCATCTCGGCCAGCTGCGCCAGCGCGTCGCGCAGGCCGGGCAGGGCGTCGTCGAAGGTCGCGGTGCGCAGCGCGAGATCGGCCGCGCTGGCGCCGTCGTCGGCGAGCGCGTCGATCGCGGTGCGCAGCGTGCGCCGATGGTCGTCGTCGCCGTAGCCGGCCACGCGCTCGATCGCGCGCGACAGGTCGGCGCGGACGTCGAGCGCCTCGTCGCCGGTGATGTCGTCGAGCAGGCGACGGGTGGCCGCCAATCGGCGGTTGAGCAGGTCGAGCAGATCGTTGCGCAGCGCGCGCAGCGCCCGCAGGCGCACGACGCGGCGCGCCGGATCGACCGACGGCGACGCGGTGGACGCGTCGATCAGCGGCTCGCGCAGCTCGGCACCGTCGATGCGGTCGAGAATTCGCACCAGGATGTCCTCGAGTCGGCGCAGGCGGTCGTCGCGCGTGCGTCGGCTCGAGTAGTCGGCGCGCAGCGGCTCGAGGCGCTCGTTCTGGATCGCCTGCAGCT
>JBCCOR010000593.1:0-3577 GCA_039025295.1 Acidobacteriota bacterium | reverse complement strand
GATCTCATCGGCTACATCCGCCGCACGGCACGACAGAAAGGCGTCACCCTCGACGTCAACTCGGAGGAGAACAGCATGCTCGGCGACCGAATGAAGCAGTGGCAGGACGAATGGTTCGAAGACGGCATGCAGAAGGGCATGCAGCTCGGCAAGATCGAAGGCGTCCAGATCGGCAAAGCCGAGGGCGTCCAGATCGGCGAAGCCAAGGCGCAAGCGGACGGACTGCGCATGCTCCGCGGACTCGTCGCACAGCAGCTCGAAGCGCGCTTCGGCGCGCTGACGGCCGACGTCCAAGCGCGGGTCGACGCGGCCGATACCGGCCAGCTCCAGCGCTGGGCCGTGCGGGTCGTGACGGCTTCGTCAGTCGATGCGGTCTTTGACGACGACTGAACAGCCTGCGCCTGCGTCGACGTCACACGCCCTCAGGACGCTGGGAACGTCCTGAGGGCGTGTGGGTTCGCGAAGGCAAAAGAACGTCAGCCGTCGGCGACGTAGGTCGCCGACGCGTGCGGACCTTCCCACACCGTCGCCTCCACCACCCGCACCTGCGGCAGATCCGCCTGCAGCGTTTCGCAGAACCAGCGCGCGATGTGCTCGGTGGTCGGGCTGATGGCATCGAAGGGCGGCGTGGCGTTGAGGTCGCTGTGGTCGACGCGATCGATCAAGGCCGACAGCGCCGCGCGCGCCTCGATGAAGTCGAAGCCCATGCCCTCGTCGTCGAGCGCCTCGGCGCGCAGCACCACCTCGACCCGCCACGAATGACCGTGCACCGGCTCGGGCGCGCCTTTGTAGGACGTCAGACGATGGGACGCCTCGAAGCGATCGACGATGCGCAGCAGATAGTGGGCCATGGTGCGGATTATAGATCGCGCAAGCGCGACGCGGCAGCGCGACCCGCACTTGTCTACGACACGCTTGGGTGTACACTCGCCCCAGGCGCTCGACGCGCCGACCCCCATCCATGACGATCGACATCGCCATCCTGCTGCTGATCATCGGCTTCACGCTCGCGGCCTTCGTGCGCGAGTGGATGCCGCTCGATCTCGTCGCCCTCTCCTGCCTCGGCCTGCTCCTGCTCTTCGATCTCGTCACGCCCGCGCAGGCCGTGGCCGGCTTCGGCAACGAGGCCGTGATCACCGTGATGATGATGTTCGTCCTCTCCGACGGGCTCGTGCGCAGCGGCCTGATCAACCGCGCCGCCTACCGCTTCGCCGCCGTCTCGGAGCACAGCCACTGGCCGAGCACCATCCTCCTGATGCTGCTCACTGCCGTGATGTCGGCGTTCATCAACAACGTCGCCGCGCTGACGATCTTCATGCCGGTGGCGCTGCATCTCGCCAACCACCATCGCGTCAGCCCGTCGCGCCTGCTGCTGCCGCTCTCCTACGCCTCGATCTTCGGCGGCACCTGCACGCTGGTCGGCACGTCGACCAATCTGCTGATCAGCTCGCTCGCCCACGAGCAGGGCTTCCCGCCCTTCACGATGTTCGAGTTCCTGCCGCTCGGCCTGATTCTCTTCGCCATCGGTCTGCTCTACACGATCGCGCTGCCGATGCGCCGCCTGCCGCCGCGCGTGCCGATCACCGAGCTGACGCGACGCTATGGCCTCGCCTCGTACCTCACCGAGGTCAAGGTGCCCAAGGGCAGCGACCTGCTCGGCCAAACGGTGATCGACGCCCAGATCAGCGAGCGCTTCCAGCTCAACGTGCTGATGATCCTGCGCGGCAAGCAGCGCATCAGCATCGACCTGCGCTCCACGCTGATCGCCCCCGACGACGTGCTCATCCTGCGCGGCGCCGTCGACGACATTCAGTCGTTTCAGCAGGTCTACGATCTGCTGCTGCTGCCCGACTACAAGGTGCGCGAGCACGCGATCGGCGAGGGCGACAACGTCCTGACCGAAATCCAGCTGGCGCCCAACACGCGGCTGACCGGCCGCACGCTCAAGGACATCGACTTCCGCAAGACCTACGGCGCGTTCGTGCTCGCCGTGGCGCGCACGGGCGACATGATTCACGACAAGGTCGCCTACATCGAGCTGCAGCAGTTCGACACGCTGCTCGTCTTCGGACCGCGGGCCAAGGTCGAGGCGCTGCAAGAGCTCGACGACTTTCTGCCGATCGGCTCACTGGTCGAGCAGGCCGCGCGCGTGATCGAAGCGCGTCAGCACGCCGCGGAGCACGACGCCGACGACGACGAGGACGAGAACGGCGCGCCGGCGTCGGGCGCGCTCGCGCCGCGCTGGTGGATCAGCGCGACGATCCTGCCGATCGTCATGCTGCTCGCCGCCTTCGGCATCATGCCGATCGTCAAGGCGTCGATGCTCGGCGCGGTCGCGATGCTGGTCAGCGGCGTCTTGACCATGCAGCAGGCCTATCGCGCGATCAACTGGACGGTGATCTTCCTCGTCGCCGCGATCCTGCCGCTCGGCACGGCGATGCTCAACACCGGTCTCGCCGGCGTGATCGGCCAGAGCCTCGCCGACTGGGGCGCCGAGATGGGACCCTACGGCGTGCTCGCGATGCTCTATCTCGGGACCACCCTCTTCACCGAGCTGATGTCGAACAACTCGACCGCCGTGATCATGGTGCCGATCGCCGTGCAGACCGCCGCGCTCATGCATCTCGACGGCCGCACGTTTCTCATGGCCGTGACCTTCGCCGCCTCAGCCAGCTTCCTCACGCCGATGGGCTACAAGACCAACGCCATGGTCTACGGCCCGGGCGGCTACCGCTTCGTCGACTACATCCGCGCCGGCCTGCCGCTCAAGATCGTCTTCTGGATCGTCTCGATCGTGCTGATCCCGATGATCTGGCCGCTGACGCCGGTCTGAGCGCGCGATCCGTCGCCGGCCGCGACGATCGAGATTGGACGTCTCGCGCCGCGCCGCCGTACAAGAAAACGAGCGCAAAACGAGAACAACCTCCTTCTTGGTCCTCCCCCGGTCGGTTCGCCCGACCGGGGGACTTTTTCTTGGACCGAACCGACGCGACTCAGCCGTCTGCGGCGCGCAGATCGTCGCGCGTCCAGCGGATCTTTTCGGCCAGGACGTCGCTGATCTCGTAGACCCACGAGCCGTGCAGGCTGTTGAACGCCTGCAGCGCGTCGTTGCGCGCGAGGACGTCGGCCGTGGCCGCGACCTCGGCCTCCGACGCGTCGCGCGCCAGGCGCACCTCGCCGACGTCGTGGAAGGCCTCGATGGTCAGGAAGTGCTTGGCCTCGCGCGACGCCACCCGCAGCGTGTAGCCCGACTGATCGCGCAGCTCGACGCGCACGCCGGCGTCGAAGACCAGGCCGCGCACGACCGCGGCGTCGGCGCGGTGCGGGGTCGTGAAGCGCAGGCCGTCGAGCAGGCTGCCGAGCTGGTTGACCTTGGCCGCGTCGACCGCGTCCGACGCCATCGCCAGACCGAACGACGCCGGCGCGGCCGCAGCGATCTCGGCGGTCGCCTCGTCTGTCGGCGCTGGCGCTGGCATCATCCTTGGCGCAGGCGGTGACGGCCATTGCATTGGTCTACGGTCTGGCACAGCTTTTGGGTTGGGGTCGGGCGCAGATGACGGGGGTTGCGGAAGATGTG
>JBCCOR010000592.1:0-3579 GCA_039025295.1 Acidobacteriota bacterium | reverse complement strand
CGCCCATCGTCGCCACCAGCAGCGCCAGTCCGGCGGCGACCGCGACCGCGCGCCCGGTGATCAGCAGCAGGCCGGCCATCACGGCCAATCCGCCGGCGAGCGCCGGCGCGGGCAGGTCGGCCAGCAGCTGCAGGCCGGCGGCGGCGCCGAGCAGATTGCCCGCCTGGTAGGCCGCGCAGCCGAGCACCACCGCGCCCACCACCAGCGGACCGAGAAAGCGGCCACCGGCGCCGTCGCGCAGATGCGCGCCCAGGCCGCGCCCGGACTGCAGCGCCAGCCGCGCCGCGGCCTCCTGCAGCACCAGGCACACCGTCACCGCCACCAGCAGCGCCCAGACCAGCGCGAACCCGGTGCTCGCACCCGCGCGCCCCGCGGTCGCGATCGTGCCCGGTCCGAGAAAGGCAGCGGTGACGACCGCGCCGCCGAGCCGCTGCAGCCAGCGCGCGCGGGCGCCGTCCGCGCGCGCGGGTGCATCCACGTCGGGATTCACGGCCGAGACCCCGCGCCGTCGTCGGCGTCCGCGATCGGCGCGCCCCAGCCGCCGCCGCCCGGGGTTTCGAGCCACAGCCGATCGCCCGCCGCGACCTCGATCGACGCGTCGCCGCCGAGCGGCTCGACCGATCCGTCGGCGCGCACGAGGCGCTGGCGCCCGCGCGCACCCGGCGCGCCGCCGTCGACGCCGTAGGGCGCTTCGACGCGATGCTCGCTGAGCAGCGACACCGCCACCGGCGCCCCAAACTGCCGCCCCCGCTCGTTGCCGTCACCGCCGCGCCCGCGGCCGGCGCCGCCGCTGCCGCGGCGCAGCGCAAAGCGCTCGAGGCGCACCGGATAGCGCGTTTCGAGCACCTCGGGATCGGTGATGCGGGTGTTGGTCATGTGGCTGTGGACACCCGACGCGCCGCGGAAGCCCGGGCCGGCACCGGTGCCGCCGCAGACGGTTTCGTAGTAGCCGAAATGGTCGGTGCCGAAGAGCACGCTGTTCATCGTGCCCTGGCTGCACGCGCTCAGCCGCAGCGCGCGCAGCAGCAAATCGACCACGCGCTGACTGGTTTCGACGTTGCCCGCGACCACCGCCGGCAGCTGCGCGGGCGGACCGTCGAACGGCGGATTGAGTACGCCTTCGGGCGCGATCAACGCCACCGGATCGAGCAAACCCTCGTTGAGCGGCAAGGGCGCATCGATCAGCAGGCGCAGCGCATACAGCACCGCGCTGCGGACGACGGCGAACGGCGCGTTGCGGTTGCCCGGGTGCACTCCGCCGCTGCCGCGCAGGTCGATGGTCGCGCGGCCGCGCGGTCGGCCGTCCGGACCGGGCGCCGCGTCGTGTGCGACGGTGATCGCCACCGCGAGAGGCGTGCCGTCGTCGAGTCGCTGTGTGGCGCGCTGCGTGCCCGGCGCGCGTACGCCCAGCGCCGTCATCATGCGCGCGGCCGCCTGCGCGCGCAGGGACGCCATCGCATCCGCGACGACCACTGGGCCGTGCTCGATCGCCAGGCGCCGCAGGCCGACCGCGCCGCGGCGGTTGGCCGCCACCTGCGCACGCAGATCGGCGAGGTTGTCGGCCACCGCGCGCGACGGCCAGGGGCCTTCGCGCAGTCGCTGCTCGATCGCCGACCAGCGCGCGACGCCGCCGCGCGCGAGAAAGATCGGCGGCAGCACGACGCCTTCCTCCGCCAGAACGCGCGCACCGGGCGGCATCGAGCCCGGGCGCACGCCGCCGATCTCGGCGTGATGGGCACGGCTGGCGACATAGCCGAGCAGCATCGCGGAATCGCCCGCCTCGTCTTCAGGATCACCGTCCGCGGATGCGGCCCACACCGGCGTGATCACGGTGACGTCGGGCAGATGCGAGCCGCCGAAGCCGGGATGGTTGGTCACGACCACGTCGCCCGGCCGCAGCGCGAGATGCGCCGCCACCCGCCGTACGCAGGGTCCGAGCGCGCCGAGATGCACCGGGATATGCGGCGCGTTGACCACCAGCCGACCGTCGCGATCGAGCAGCGCACAGGAAAAGTCGAGGCGATCGCGGACGTTGGTCGACAGGGCGGTGTGCGCGAGCACCGCGCCCATGTCGTCGACCAGATGACCGAAGCGGTGGGTGAACAAGGCGAGCGCGATGGCGTCGTCGGACATGATGCGGGATCTCCTGGCGAACGATGCGCGGACGGTCGATCCGCGCCGCGGCGTCGGCTGCCGCTTCGCGTGTGCGGTCGAGGGCGATAGACTAACGTTTCTTCATCGCTACCGACACGCTCGCTCGATCATGGTTCCTTTCGCGCCATCGCTGCCCACCCCGTGGAACTGACGTGCCCACGGTGCCCGACCGTCATTTCGGTCGATCCGGATGCGGACAGCGGCCATCGCGTCGCCTGTCCGGACTGCGGCGCGCGCTTTCGTCTCCGCCGGCGCACGCCCGCTCCCTCGACGTCGGCGCCCGCCGCGGCCGCACCGCTCGATGCCCCCGTGCCAGCCAGCTCACCCTGGACCTTCCAGGCTGACGCCCGCATCGCCGATCGCTATCGCATCATCGGCCTGCTCGCGCAGGGCGGCATGGGCGAGGTCTACGAAGCAGCCGACGAATTGCTGCATCAGCCGGTCGCGCTCAAGACGATCCACGTCCATCACGTCGACGATCCCTACGCGGTCGACCGCTTCAAGCGCGAGATCGCGCTCGCCCGCCGGGTGACGCATCCCAACGTCTGCCGGCTCTTCGATCTCGGCCAGCATCGCCTGGCGGGCGACGAGGACGCGATCCTCTTTCTGACCATGGAGCTGCTGCGCGGCGAAACGCTCAGCGCCTATCTCGCGCGCAGCGGACCGCTGTCGCCGGCGGCCGCACTGCCGCTGGTCACCCAGATCGCGCGCGGCCTCGACGCCGCGCATCAGGCGGGCGTGATCCATCGCGATCTCAAGAGCGACAACGTGTTCCTGGTGCCCGACAAGCACGGCGGCCTGCGCGCGGTGATCACCGACTTCGGCGTCGCGCGCGGCCCGGTCGACGACGACGCGCTCGGCGACCGCATCACCGGCACGGGCATGATCGGCACGCCGGCCTACATGGCGCCGGAGCAGGTCTCGGGCGATCCCGTAACCGCGGCGTCGGATCTCTACGCCCTCGGCGTGGTGCTCTACGAGATGCTCACCGGCGCGCTGCCGTTCAGCGGCGAAACGCCGCTCAACACGGCGGTCAAGCGCCTGCGCGAACCACCCGCGCCGCCGCGCGACCACGGCGTCGATCTGCCGGCGTCATGGAACGAGGCGCTGGCGCGCTGCCGGGCGCGCGCACCGCGCGCGCGCTTCCCCAGCGCCCGCGCACTGGTCGACGCCCTGCATGACGACGAACCCACCGCGCAGGGCGCGCCGTCGGGCACGCGATTCGATCTCGACGAAACGTTCAGCGACGACAGCGCGACCTTCCATCGGCCGCCGCGCGACGCGATGCCGAGCGGCCGACGCGCGCCGGTCACGCCGCAGCCCGATCCGACCGACGACGTCGGCACGCCGCATCGGGCGCCGCCCGCGCGCGACGACACGAACCCACCCCACTGGCTCGTGCGCGCCGCGCGCCACACCTTCGAT
>JBCCOR010000591.1:0-3580 GCA_039025295.1 Acidobacteriota bacterium | reverse complement strand
TTGTAAACGATGAATCGGCTGTCCAGAATCCCACGCTGTGTGCGATGCAAACCTTGATAAATGCTGAACGGCTAGGCTAAGATTCGACGCATCATGTCCGATTCTGACAAGCCCCCTCGTCATCCGATCGGCGTCGTTGCACGGCGCACCGGTCTCAAACCCGACCTGATTCGCGCTTGGGAGCGTCGCTACGGCGCCGTCGCGCCCGGGCGATCGCAGACCCGGCGACGCATCTACTCCGACGCGGATATTCAGCGCCTGATCTTGCTGAAAGAGGCGACCGAAGGCGGTCGCGGCATCAGTCAGGTCGCACATCTCGACGATGATGCATTGCGCGATTTGCTCAGCAAAGATCAAGCTTTCCGTGCGCGTCAGCGTCCAGCGCCCGCGCGCGACAGCGGCGTGCGCCGCGAAGAGATCGGCGGCCTGCGCGGACTGCTGGTGCCAGAGGATGCGACGCCGGCGCCCCTGAACGGCGACGAGCACGCGATGCGGCTGCCGATCGTCTCCGAGCTGCCCGCGCATCCGCGGGCTTTCGATCAGCAGGCGGCGCAGACGGTCGAAGCCTGCCTCGAGGCGGTGCAGCAGCTCGATGCCGAGACCCTGCGCCAGCATCTCGACGGCGCATCGCTGACGTATGGCCTGTTCGCGATGATCGACCACATCGTGGCGCCGCTGACGCAGCGCCTGGGCGATCTCTGGCAGAGCGGCGACCTGCGGCCGATCCACGAGCATCTGGCCTCGTCGACGCTGCGCTCTTTCCTCGGTGCGCTGCGTCAGAACCTGCCTGCCTTCGAAGGCGCGCCGCGTCTGCTGATCACCACGCCGGTGCGCCAGCAGCACGAGCTCGGTGCGCTGATGGTGTCGGTGATCGCCTCCGCGCAGGGCTGGCGGGTGACCTATCTCGGCCCCGATCTTCCGGCTGAAGAAATCGCCGCGGCGGCGCAGCAGACGCAGTCGTCGATCATCGGCCTAAGCATCATTTATCCGCCCGACGATCCTGCGCTGCCCTACGAGCTGGGCAAGCTGCGCCGCCTGGTCGGACCCGACGCGGTGATCCTGGTCGGTGGCAACGCCGCCAAGCACTATCGCAGCACCTTCGAAACGCTGAATCTCAAGCACATCGACGATCTGCGCGTGCTGCGCAAGACCCTCGATCGACTGCGCGGTGCGCGACCGATGCAGGCCGTGAACGGCGCGTCGTCGACGCCGTGGATGAACGAGGGCGGGCATGCCGGCGACGGCATCGCACCGATGGCGAACGTGCCGTCGCCGTCGCCGCTCGGCGATCCCTGATCGATCAGCGCGACGCGTCGTCGCCGCTCGACTGCCCGTTCGTTCGGGACGCACGTCGGCGGCGATGCGCCTCTTTGTGGCGCACGTAGAGCGTTTTCTCGATCTGCGCGACCACCGCTCCCTTTGCATCGACCACGTCGACCGTATAGACCGGCTCGACCTTGCGCTCGACCGCCGCGGCAGCCCGCAGGCGGGCGATTTCGCGCGCCGGAACATGGAAGCGTGCCGTCACCCGCCCGCGTCCGGGGCGCTGGAAGACGATGCGCGCGGCGCGGTCCCACACCACGTGGTCGTCGCCGAGATGGGCGTAGAGGATGAACACGAACCACGGATCGCACATTGCGTAGAGCGAGCCGCCGAAGTGCGTGCCGAAGAAGTTGCGGTTGGTGAGCCGCAGCGGCATCGCGACGTCGATTGTGGTGAAGGTCTCGTTGACCGCGGTCGCGCGCACGCTGGCGCCGAGATAGGGCGGGTAAAAGCGCATCAGCCGCATCAGCCAGCGCAGCCGGCGCGCCACCGGCAGGCGCAGCGCGTCGCGGTCGGCGTCCGGATCGCCGTCGCTGCCGGCGTTCTCGAGATGGGGGTGTGCGACGTCGGCCGCGTCGTCGGCCGCCGTGTCGGCTTCGTCCGCGGCGGTGGTGGCGGCATCCGTCATCGGCGCAGCAGCTCCTCGACCCGCGCGACCACCATCTGCAGCGCCACCCGGTTGGCACCGCCCTCGGGCACGATCACGTCGGCCCAGCGCTTCGACGGCTCGACGAATTCGAGATGCATCGGCCGCACGGTTTCGAGGTACTGCCGCAGCACGTCGTCGAGATTGCGCCCGCGCTCACGCAGATCGCGCCGAATGCGGCGCGCCAGGCGCACGTCGGCGTCGGTGTCGACGTAGATCTTGAAGTCGAGCAGATCGCGCACGTCGGGCTCGGCGAAGAGCAAGATGCCCTCGACCAGCACGACCGGCCGCGCCTCGATGCGGGCGGTGCGCTGGCTGCGGCGATGATGGACGAAGTCGTAGAGCGGCGCGTCGACCGTCTCGCCGCGCTTGAGCGTTTCGAGCTGCGCGACCAGCAGCGGCGTGTCGAACGCCTCGGGATGATCGAAGTTATGGCCCTGCAGATGCGCGTCGTCGCGCCAGGGAATGTCGCAGTAGTAGTTGTCTTGCGGCACGAACGCGAGGCGCTCGCTGCCGACCGCCTCGAGAATGGCGCGGACGACCGTGGTTTTGCCCGAACCCGTGCCGCCGGCGACGCCGAGCAGCACGGGTTGTGGTGAGGCGTCGAGATCGATCATGTGCGGGATTGTATCCCGCGTGCGCCCCTCCGGCGCATTCAGCGCTGGCAGCCGGGGCAGTAGAACGTGCTGCGGTTGAGCTGCACGATGCGGCGGATCGTGCCGTCGCAGCAGGTGCAGGGCGCGCCTTCGCGTCCGTAGACGGCGAGCGAGACCTGGAAATAGCCGGCGTTGCCCTCGCCGTCGGTGAAGTCGTTGAGTGTGGTGCCGCCCTCGGTGATCGCCTGGTCGAGCGTCGCGCGCACCGCGTCGGCGAGCCGCTGCCAGCGCGCTTGGCCGATGCGCCCGGCGGCCCGGGTCGGATGCACGCCGGCCCGCCACAGCGCCTCCGACGCGTAGATGTTGCCGACGCCGACGACGATGCGCGCGTCCATCAGGAAGGTCTTGACCGCGGTGCGGCGTCCAGCGGCGCGACGCGCGAGATACGGGCCGTCGAACGCGTCGGTGAGGGGCTCGACGCCGAGGTGTGCGAAGTGGCGATCCTGCGCCTGCTCGGTCCAGCGCAGCGCGAAGGCCGAGCCGAAGCGTCGCGGATCGACCAGGCGCAGGCGCCGACCGTCGTCGAGATGCAGCGCCAGATGCTCGTGCGGCGCGTAGGGCGCGTCGCCGTCGACCAGCGTCAGCCGTCCGCTCATGCCGAGATGCAGCGCCAGCGCGTCTTCGCCGCCGGGCGTTGCGTCGCGGCCCGCGGACGGACCGAAGCGCATCAGCAGGTATTTCGCCCGGCGCGCGACGGCGACGATCGGTCGCTGGAGTGCGGCGCGGCGCATCGCGTCGCCGTCGAGCGGCTCGCGCAGCGCCGGCGCCCGCACGTCGACGCGCACGACCGTGCGCTTGTCGAGATGCGGCCGCAGGCTGCGGCAGACGGTTTCGACCTCGGGTAGCTCAGGCATGCGGGCTCCAGTGACGCGCCTCAGCGCCCGCGCCGCGCGGATGGCGGTCGGCGTCGGGACGGTGGTCGTCCGGCCGGGCGCGCGCCGCCGGGGCGTCCGCG
>JBCCOR010000590.1:0-3585 GCA_039025295.1 Acidobacteriota bacterium | reverse complement strand
CGCCGAAGGTCAGCCAGCCGAGCCACGGATGCGGCGAGAGCACGTTGACCAGTGCGCCGCGCAGCAGATCGCGCGGCACCACCTCGGCGGTCGTCGTGGGATCGTCGTCGTCCGGCCCGTCGGCCGCCAGTGCGTCGCGGGTCGTGCGGGCGCCGAGCCAGGTCACGAACAGAACGCCGACCAGCGTGATCGCGGTCAAGAAGCTGGCCGGCACCTGGCGCAGGATGAGAAAGGTCACCAGCAGCACGGGCACATCGGCCAGCAGCGGCGACGCCGCCACGCGCACGCCGGCGGTCAAGCCGCGCTGCAGCGTGGTCGCGATCACCAGCGTCAGCAGCGGGCCGGGTGTGATGCCTGCGCTGAGGCCGAAGATGAGCGCTGCGATCAAGTGGTCCACGGCCCACGATGGTACGCGATTCAGCGTTGTCACGACCACAAACTGGCGTGGAATGGCGCAAGAAGGTCGCGATCAGCGCCGGTGTGGCGCGGCGGGACGGCATCGCGATGGAGCGGCGGAGCGGGGTGCGGCAGATGGACATCGTGGGCTGAGCGTGGGTGCGCGGCGATCGGATACGCCGCGCTGCGGCATCGGAATCCTAGCACAGGCTCGACAACGCGCTCGCGGCTGACGAGCTGTGGTAGAACCAAGCCATGCGCAACGCCAACGAATCGATCGCTGAACCGTCTCACGAAGCTCCTTTCGACCCGGCCGACGCGCGCGCGGTGATGGCGCGCGCCGAGCGCGTTTTGCCCGGCGGCGTCAACTCGCCCGTGCGCGCGTTTCGCGGCGTCGGCGGCACGCCGGTGTTCGCGCGCGCAGCCAGCGGCGCCTGGCTCGAGGCGAGCGACGGCCGGCGCTATCTCGACTACATCGGCTCCTACGGGCCGCATATCTTCGGCCATCGTCCGCCCGAGATCACCGCGGCGATCGAGACCACGCTGCTGCGCTCGACCACGTTCGGCGTGCCGACGATCGAGGAGATCGAGATGGCCGAGCTGCTGTGCGACGCGCTTCCCAGCATGGACATGGTGCGCTTGGTCAACTCCGGCACCGAGGCGACCATGTCGGCGCTGCGGCTGGCGCGCGCGGCCACCGGACGCGATCGCTTCATCAAATTCGTCGGCTGCTACCACGGCCACGGCGACGCGTTCCTGGTCGCCGCCGGCTCGGGCGCGCAGACCATCGGCGCGCCGTCGTCGCCGGGCGTGCCGGCGGCGGTGGTGGCCGACACGCTGGTCGCGCCCTACAACGATCTCGACGCGGTCGAGGCGCTCTTCGCCGATCACGGCGACGCGATCGCGGCGGTGATCGTCGAGCCGGTGGCGGGCAACATGGGCTGTGTGCCGCCGGTCGATGGTTTTCTCGACGGTCTGCGCCGGCTGACCCAGGCGCACGGCGCGCTGCTGATCTTCGACGAGGTGATGACCGGTTTCCGTGTGGCCTGGGGCGGCGTGCAGACGATCGTCGACGTCGAACCCGACCTGACCTGCCTCGGCAAGGTCATTGGCGGCGGCCTGCCGATCGGCGCCTACGGCGGACGGCGCGACCTGATGCAGCAGATCGCACCCGTCGGCACGGTCTACCAGGCCGGCACGCTCTCGGGCAATCCGCTCGCGGTCGCCGCCGGCCGCGCCGCGCTCGCGCGCCTCGCGTCGGGCGACGGCGCGGCCTACGATCGGCTCGAGGCGATCGCCGCCGCGCTCGAAGCCGGCCTGACCGAAAGCGCCTCGCGCCGCGGCGTGCCTTTTGTGGTTCAGCGGCAGGGGTCGATGGTCGGCCTGTTCTTCAGCGCGCAGCCCGTGCGCAGCCTGGCCGACGTCGACGCGTCCGATCTGGACCGCTTCCGCCGCGTCTTCCACCGACTGCTCGACGGCGGCGTGCATCTGCCGCCGTCGCCCTACGAGGCGCTCTTCCTGTCGACCGAGCACGGACCGTCGGAAATCGCGCGCACCGTCGAGGCGTTCGATCGCGCGCTCGCGGCCGAAGCCGCCGACGTCGGCTGACTCCTCCCAAAACGGTCCTGCGCCGGGCGTCGAGAGTGTCCCGCAGGCGGTATCGCCGCCGGTAGACTGGCGCGCATCCGTTCACTGTTTCGACGCAGATGCCGTCCGCACGCCTGGACAAAAACAATCTTGTACCGAATCTGTCTTGATTGTGTCGGGGGCAACGGCTTGTTAGTCTCTGGTTCGACACCATCCAACCGCCCAAGGAGCCTGGCGCCCATGACCCACATCATCGCTGAACCCTGTATCGACGTGAAGGATACGTCCTGCGTGGACGTGTGTCCGGTTGACTGTATCTACGGCGCTGACGAAGACTGGAAGCAGCTGTATATCCATCCCGAGGAGTGCATCGACTGCGGTTTGTGCGTCGATGCGTGCCCGGTGGAGGCGATTTTTCCGATGGAAGAGATTCCCGAGCAGTGGAACGCCTTCATCGCCAAGAACTACGAGCATTTCGAACTCGAAGCCCCCGAGGTCTGAACGGCTCGACGCGACGCGCGCGCTCGCGGGCGCCGCGGTCCGGACATTCCAGCGCGGAACGATCGCTTGGCGACGTTCCGCGCTGTCGCGTTTGAGGCGGCGCGGCTAGCGCGCGTCGGGATCGGCGCCGCGGAAGATGTCGATCAGCCGCTGTGCCGCGTGGGCCGGCGTCACGCGGTCGTCGACGACGTCGGCCTCGAGCATCTCGAGCGCCGCGGCGACGTCGGGATGCTGGCGGAACGCCTCGCGCAGGCCGTCGTCGATGCGGGCCCACAGCCAGCTACGGCGCTGGCGACGCCGGCGCAGCGCCAGGCGCCCGTCGGCTTTGCGCGCGCGCAGGCGCTCATCGATCATCGTCCACGCCGCGTCGAGGCCGTCGCCGGTCTGCGCACTCGCCGCCAAGACCGGCGGTGCGCCGTCGTGCGGATCGCTCGGATGAACGAAGCGCAGCGCGGCGGCGTACTGCGCGCGCGCCTCGCGCGCCGCCGTCTTGCGCGCGCCGTCGGCCTTGTTGACCACGACGCCGTCGATGTGCTCTAAGATGCCGCGCTTGATGCCCTGCAGCTCGTCGCCGCCGCCCGGCAGCAGCAGCAGGAGCAGGAAATCGACCATCTCGGCGACGACGATCTCCGACTGCCCGACGCCGACGGTCTCGATCAGCACGATCTCGTAGCCGGCGGCCTCGCACAGCAGCATCGTCTCGCGCGTTCGGCTGGCCCCGCCGCCGAGCGAGCCGCTGCTCGGCGACGGCCGCACGAACGCGTTCGGATGGCTCGACAGGCCGCCCATGCGCGTCTTGTCGCCGAGGATCGAGCCGCCCGAGACCGCGCTCGACGGATCGACGGCCAGCACCGCCACGCGGCGGCCAGCCTCGGCCAGGCGCAGGCCGAGGGCTTCGATGAAAGTCGACTTGCCCACGCCGGGGACGCCGGTGATGCCCACGCGCTGCGCATCGCCGGTCGCGGGCAGGAGGCGATGGAGCAGCTCCTGCGCGCGGGCGCGGTGCCGCGGGTGCGCGCTCTCGATCAGCGTGATCGCCTGAACGAGGAGCGCGCGATCGGCGCGGCGCACGCCGTCGGCGAGCTCGTCGAGCGACGGGCG
>JBCCOR010000589.1:0-3586 GCA_039025295.1 Acidobacteriota bacterium | reverse complement strand
TCCGTTCTCGGCGAAGACGCCGGGCTGATCGCGCGCGTCGAGCGCCTCGAGCACGGCCGACTCGACCGGACCCTCGGGCGGGCCGGGGAGCTCGAGCGTGCGCTGCGGACGCTTGGGCCGACGCCGCGGCGGCACCTCACCGCGCGCGCGGCGCAGCCGGTGGGCGAAGCGATCGGCGAAGACGCGCTCGGTCTCGTCGCGCGGCGCTTCGGCGATGCGGTCGCAGAGCGTGAGCGCGTCGTCGACGCGCTCGACAGCGGCGAGCAGCCGCGCCCGACGCTCGCGCGCCGGCGGCGCCTCGGCGGCGGCGTAGAGCGCCATAGCTTGCTCGGCGAGGACGCCGACGTTGGCTTGCTCGGCAAGCGCGTCGGCGGGCGCCAGGCCGGCGCGGCGCGCGCGCTCGAGCGCGCGGCCGACCTTACACAGCAGCCGATCGACGCGCGCGCGCACGCTCGGATGCCAGCCGCCGGGTCGATCGCGCACGGCCTGCGCCAGGGCCACCGCCGGGGCGAGTTCGCCGCTGTGGAGCAGCATCTCGGCGAGCTGCCGCGCGTCGTGCAGCGCGAGACGGTCGTCGACCGCGTCGCGGCTGGCGATCGGGCGCAGGTCGGCGACGATCGGGTAGTCGGCGTGGCGGACGATGCCGAGATCGCGCAGGATGAACACGGTCCAGTCCTGGCCGAGGTTGCCGAAGAAGAGCAGCCGCAGCACGCGCAGGGCGTCGCCGCCGCCCGGGCGCAGCATCGCGCCGACGCGCTCGAGGACGACGCGTTCCAGCGCGGCGACCGGACGGTCCGCGAGCAGCGCGTCGATGCGCGCGGCCTTGCGCCCGCGGCGGGCCTCGGTCGGCGCGTCGACGGCCGCGGCGAGCGCGGTGAGTTCGTTGATCCGCAGCGTGTGCAGCCAGCCGTGCAGGCGCGCGCGTGCCGCCTCGTCGTCGTCCGAGGGGTCGATCGCGCTGCCGGCATCGGCGCGGCGATCGGGCGCATGGACATCGAGCAGTCGGGCGTCCTGCAGCCGGTCGATGGCGTCGTCGAGACGATCGATCTCGTCGTAGATCGGCGCGCCGTCGTCGCGCGTCAGGCGATCGCGCCGAAACCACGGGCCCTTGCGCGCGATCAGGCGGGCGTAGAGGCGACGGGCGTCGTCGCAGAGCGCATCCCAGGCGTCGAGAAAGTGCGTTTCCGGCGCGCGCAGCAGATCGGCGTCGTGGGTGCGGACGGCGTCGAAGATCGCGCTCAGGTTGTCGACGTAGTAGTCGGGATTGCGCGCGACCGGATTGTCGTCCCCGGTCGGGGGCGACGGCGCCGCGCGCTGTGCGTGCTCGTCGAGCACGCGCAGCGGCTCGTCCTCGTCGAGCACGCGCAGCGGCTCGTCCTCGTCGAGCACGCGCAGCGGCGCGTCCGGACGCGCGTCGGTGCGGTCCGCGTCGGTCGGGCGCGCGGCGGGGGAGGGCATGGTGCGATGGTAGCATCGAGACGCCTGCGCGCCGGCGTCCTGCCGACCCGCGCCGACCCCGCCGAGGAGATCCACGATGTCGCCATCCGCCCTGTCCGCCAGCCTGCTGCTCCTGGCCCTCACCGGCGCGCCGCCGCCGTCCGATCCTGCGTCGCAGGCGCTCGAGATTTTGCGCGCGGCCGGCATCGCGACCGACGACGCGAAGGTGGTCACGATCGAGTCGGTCGACTGGCCCGACGCGGCGCTCGGCTGCCCGCAGCCGGAGCAGATGGTGATCCAGATCATCACGCCCGGCCACCGCGTCGGCGTCCTGGCCGCGGGCGCGGCGCACGCGGTGCATCTCGGTCCGAGCAGCGAGCCGGCGCGACCCAACGGCATCGTCTGCGACCGTCCGCTGCCGATGCTCGAGACGCTGCCGGCGGCCGATCGCGCCGACGCCCTGGCCGCGGTCGCCGACGCGATCGATCAGGTCGCCGCGCGCTGGCGCATGCCGGCCCACGCGGCCACGGCGCGGGTGCACGTCGTCTCGGTGTCGGCGCAGGACGACGACGGGGCGACGTTCACGATCGTCTTGGCCGACGGCCCGGCGGCGTCGAGTGAGCGCATGGCCTTCTGCGGTCGCGCCGGCGCGATCGCGCCCTGCGACGGCTAGCGTTCGTTCGCGCTCATCCGCCGTCGTGCGATCGCGCCTGGCGAACCAAGGTGATTCGAAAGGCTCGATCCCAGGTTTCCCTGAGCGAGGGCGGCGATCAGGCGATGCCAGCTTGGCTGGGTTCGGGCGGCAGCTGGCTCAAGGGCTGGCGGGCGTTTCGCGCTCGACGCCGTAGGAAAACGGGAAGATGAATGCGTTGGCCCAGCCGGGGTATTTCTCGACCATCACGCGCTGGACGTGCTCGAGCGTGTCGTCTTCGTCGATGGCCGCCTGAAGGCTCCGGAGCCAATCGAGCTGTTCGCTGAGTACCTGGCCCGTCCGGCGAACGGCCGGTGGCCCATGGCCGACGACCACGCGCGCCGGATTTTTGGTGCGCATGCGCTCGATCAGCTCGATCCATCCCTGGATGTCGCGGTGATCACCGAGAAATGCGTGCGTTTCCGAAAATACCACGTCGCCAGTGATGAACGTGCGCGCAGAAGGTATCCAGATCACCGACGAGTTGGGATGGTCACCGGGACCGGCCATCACCTCGATCGCCTCACCGTCGACGGTGAGACGGCGGTCCTGAAGGGGCTCGAAGAACGACGGCGCGGCGTACGGCAAATTGTTGCGCCCGCCGGGTGCGTTGGCACCGAGAGCATCCTGGCGCGTACGCACCATGAACGCGAAGGTCGTGAGCGCATCCCGGTCGTAGGCATAGAACTTCGCCTTGGGGAAGACGTGCCGCAGCAGCGCCGCACCGTTGAAGTGATCGAGATGTGGATGGGTAACGTAGACCCACGCCAGCGACTTACCGGTTTCCAGAAGATCCGCAGCGAGTCGAAGTGTGTTCGATCGCGTAAATTGCGTGTCGACCAGGCCGATCTCGGTGGGTCCTTCGATGATTCCCGAACGGACGTAGAGTGGTCCGTGCGGCGAAACCCATTCGGTCACCTGAAGTTCGGCATGGGCCGCAGTGCTCCAGCTGAGGAATAGGCAGATGACGATGCGCAGCGCGATGGATGTTCGATCAGGCATGGTGAGAGGGTCCTTTCGCTTATTGATGTAGATTGGTACCTTGTAGGAACTAAGGTATGGAAAAGAACCAAGGCCTGCAAGAAGGCACTTTGATGTGCCTTGATAACCCGGAGAGAACCCGTATGCCGATGAACAACATCGACCTGAAGTACACCGATGGCGGGCAGTTGATCTTCGTCAAGACAGACGAGTGCCCGATTCGCGATGTGGTTGCCAGGGTGAGTGAGAAGTGGAGCGTCTTCATCTTGCTGAGTTTGGAGGACACCCCGCAGCGTTTCATGGTGCTCAAGCGTCGCATCGAGGGCGTGTCGCAGCGGATGCTCACGCAGACACTGCGGCGGCTCGAACGTGACGGACTGGTGGCTCGTGAGGTGTTTCCGGAGGTGCCTCCACGCGTGGAGTATCGCCTCACGCCGCTGGGGCGGTCGACTCTCGAGCCCTTGCGTGCCTTTGTCG
>JBCCOR010000588.1:0-3587 GCA_039025295.1 Acidobacteriota bacterium | reverse complement strand
ACCGTCGCCCGGCGCCTGCGCGATCTGCCGTGCCCGGCGGTGCTGGTGACGCGACGGAGGTGGCGGTCTCGGACAATGACTTGCGCCCAATGGAGCTGGGCGTGCACCGTCTCCTCAAGGGAGATCGCCGGTTGGGAGGCCAGATCCATTGGGCGCAAGTCATTGTCCGAGACCGCCACCTCCGTCGCGTCACCAGCACCGCCGGGCACGGCAGATCGCGCAGGCGCCGGGCGACGGTGCCGGCGTCGACCGCGGCGTCCTCGCGCCAGCCGGCGATGCGCAGCGGACGCGCCAGCTGCGTCGCATCATCCTGGGCGTCACCGGCAGCGACTTCGAGCGCCGGCACCACGCGTCCGGGGAACGCGTCGGCGATCGCCGCAAAGGCGGCGGCGTCGCGCGCCACGATCGAGCCCATCACCGCGCGCGCGCAGCCCAGATCGAGCACCCGCGCGACGCCGTCGCGATCGCGCAGGCCGCCGCCGATCTCGATCTGCGGCAGGCCGTCGCGCGCGGCGGCGCGGGCGAGCTCGCCGACCAGCGCGGTCTGCGGCGGCTCGCCGAACGCGGCGTCGAGATCGACCACGTGCACGAGCGTCACGCCCGCCGCGCCGAAGCGCTCGAGCATCGCCCGGGGCGCGACGTCGTAGTCGGTGCGGCGGGCGTCGTCGCCCTGGGTCAGGCGCACGACGCGGCCCGCGCGCAGGTCGATCGCCGGCAGCAGCTGAATCGTCGTCACGTCCGGATCTCCTCGTCGGCCGCGGCCATCGTCAGGAAGTTGCGCAGCATGCGCAGCCCGACGCGGCCGCTCTTCTCGGGATGGAACTGCGTGCCGAACACCCGACCGCGGCCGGCGACGGCGACGAACGACGCGCCGTGCTGGGCGGTCGCGATCACGGCGTCGGTCGGCGGCGCGCCCGGGCCCGCGGCCGGCGGCGCGTAGCTGTGAACGAAATACACGTAGGCGGCCGCGCCCAGGCCAGCGAGCAGCGGATGCGCGTCCCGGCCGTCCGCGGGCGTCAATCGGTTCCAGCCGATGTGCGGCAGGATCACGCCGTCGGGCAGGCGATCGACGCGCCCGGGCAGCAGGGCGAGGCCATCGGTCTCACCGAACTCGGGCGAGCCCTCGAAGAGCAGCTGGAAGCCGACGCAGATGCCGAGCAGCCAGGCGCCGTTGTCGAGCGCACCGCGCACGGCGTCTTCGAGCGCGCCGCGCAGCGCCTCGCGCGGCGGCCGAAACGCGCCGACGCCCGGCAGCAGCAGGCAGCGGCCCCCGCGCGCGACGACGTCGGGATCGCGGGTGATCGTCGGCCGCGCGCCGAGATGGGCGACCGCGCGGCGCAGATTGCCGAGGTTGCCGACGTCGGCGTCGAGAATCGTGACGTCGAGCGCGTCGAGCGCAGGCGCGGTGTCGGGCGATGGATCGGTCATCGGTACAGGTCTCTACGTTCGTCGATCGGTTCAGCGGGTCAGCGTGCCTTTGGTGCTGGGCACGACGCCGCCCGGGCGCCGCGCAACCGCCGCGCGCAGCGCCAGCGCCAGCGCCTTGAAGCCAGCCTCGGCGGCGTGATGGGCGTTGCGCGCGCGCAGCACGTCGAGATGCAGCGTGAAGCGCCCGCGGTCGGCGAAGGCGTGCAGGAAGTCGTGCACGAGATCGAGCGAGAAGGTCGGCTTGATCCACGCCTGCGCAAGTGCCTCGGGCACGGTGTGGACGCAGAAGCCGCGGCCGCTGAGATCGACCACGGCGCGCGCCAGCGCCTCGTCGAGCGGCGCGTAGGCGTGGCCGAAGCGCACGATGCCCGCGCGGTCGCCGAGCGCGTCGCGCAGCGCCGCGCCGAGCGCGATGCCGACGTCCTCGACCGTGTGGTGCAGATCGACCTCGACGTCACCCGCGGCCGCGACGTCGAGCGCCAGGCCGCCGTGGGTGGCGAGCGCGTCGAGCATGTGGGTGAGAAAGCCGTCGGGCGTCGCGATGCGGCCGGCCTGCGCGTCGTCGAACGCCGCGGTCGCAGGGAACGCGCCGTCGAGTCCGAGATGGACGCGGATCTGCGTTTCCTTGGTCTCGCGCACGACCGACGCCGCGCGCAGCGTCTGAATCTCGCTCATGCCGTCGTCTCCGCGATCGGTTCGCCCATCAGCGCGGTCAGCGCCGCGCGCACGCCGCGCAGATCGCGCCCGCTGCCGACCGACACCCGCAAGCAGCCGGCCAGGCCCGGATAGTGGCCGACGCTGCGCCAGCGCACGCCGCGCGCTTCGAGATCGGCGTGCAGCGCGCGCGCCGCGTCGTCGCCGTCGGGATGGCGCACGAGCAGGAAATTCGCCTCCGACGGAAACACCGTGAAGCCGAAGGCGCGCAACATCGCGGCCCACTGCGGACGGCGTCCGACCAGCGCGCGCACCCGGCGCTCGCTTGATGCATGCGCCCTCACGGCTTCTTCGGCGGCGATCGCGCTGGCCGCGTCGACGTTGTAGGGCAGCTTGATCTTGATCAGCTCGGTGACCAGCGACGGATCGGCGAGCAGATAGCCGAGGCGCTGCGCCGCCAGCGACCACGCCTTCGAAAAGGTGCGGAAGATCACCAGATGTCGATGCCGACGCAGCAGCGGACGGTAGTCGTGCCGGCAGAACTCGCCGTAGGCGTTGTCGAGCAGCAGCGGCGCCTCGAGCCGCTGGAGCAGCGCGTCGACCTCGGCCGGCGTCGCCGCGGCGCCGGTCGGATTGTTGGGCGTGCACAGCAGCATCGGCCGATCGGGATGTGCCTCGGCCGCGGCGAGCAAGCGGTCGATCGGCAGGCCGAGATCGTCGGTCGGCGACAGGAAGTCGGGCGTGCCGCCCGCGCGCAGCACGAACATGCGGTAGAGGCCGAAGCTCGGCTCGAGGCCGGTCACGGCGCCATCGGCCTCGAGAATCGCCTCGAACATCAGGCCGAGCAGCTCGTTGGAGCCGTTGCCGACCAGGACGCCCGCGGTCGGCCAGTCGTGCAGCGCGCCGAGCGCCGCGCGCACCGCGTCGGCGTGGAAGTCGGGATAGCGCGCCCAGTCGCGCGCCAGCCAGCGTTCGGCGATGCGGCGCTTGAGGAAGCGCGGCAGATCGAACGGCACTTCGTTCTGGTCGAGCTTGTGCGGACACGGCGCCAGCTCGAGGTGATACGCCCCGAGCGCGCGCAGCGCCGGTCGCACGAAGCGCGCCGGATCGCCGGCCGCCGGATCGCCGGCCGCCGGGTCGCCGGCCGCCGGGTCGCCGGCCGCCGGGGCGGCGAGGGGCTCGAGGGCACCGAGGAGCTCGTACAGGTGGTCCTCGACCCGCAGCCGGGTCGCCGCCTCGTCCCCCGCCGGGTAGCGGTAGGACACCACCACCATCCGGTCCCCCTCGGGGTGCAGGCTGAAGATCCGGGTCTCCTCCATCGCCGTGCCGTCCTCGGCGGCGAAGCGACCGCGACTCTGGAACGCCGCGCCCAGCTGCAGCACCAGCTCGAGGTAGCCCTGGCAGGCGCACAAGGAAGAGATCAACGCGCTCCCCGACGGCGCCTACCAGGGCTACCTCGAGCTGGTGCTGCAGCTGGGCGCGGCGTTCCAGAGTCGCGGTCGCTT
>JBCCOR010000587.1:0-3601 GCA_039025295.1 Acidobacteriota bacterium | reverse complement strand
GTCGACCCGCTCGGGCGGCACGGTCAGGAACAGGAAGAGCGCCGGCGTGTCGTCGCGCTTCCAGGTCTCGCGCACCGCGCGGTAGAAGCCCGCCAGCAGCTGGCGATCGCGCACCAGGCGGCGGTTGACGTAGAGGAAAATGCGCCGGCCGCGGGCGGTCTCGGGCGTGCCGACGAAGCCTTCGACGCGCTCGTCGGCCCGCGGCGCGCCGTCGTCGAGCGGCACCAGCGCGTCGGCGAGATCGCGGCCGAAGATCTGGCCGATGCGCAGCCGGCGGCCGTCCGGATCGTCGGCCGCAGCCGCGGTCTCGAGCAGCGTCCGGCCGTCGTGCACCACGGTGAAGCGCACCGCCGGATGCGCCAGCGCGTAGCCCTGCATCACCTCGAGGCAGCGCCGCAGCTCGGTTTGGGGCGTTTTGAGAAACGCCCGGCGCGCGGGCACGTTGTAGAACAGCGACGCGACTTCGATGCGCGTGCCGCGCGGATGCGCCGCCGGCTCGGCGACGCGTACCCGCCCGCCCTCGATGCGCACCCGATGGCCGTCGCCGGGCGCTGCGGCGGTGCGCATCTCGACCTTCGCCACCGCCGCGATCGAGGCCAGCGCCTCGCCGCGGAAGCCGAGCGTCGCGACCTGCTCGAGATCCTCGAAGCGCGCGATCTTGCTGGTCGCGTGGCGGTCGAAGGCCAGCAGCGCGTCGTCGGTGCCCATGCCGTGGCCGTCGTCCTCGATCATCAGCCGGCGCTTGCCGCCGGTCTCGAGCGTGACGCGCACGTCGGTGGCGCCGGCATCGAGGCTGTTCTCGACCAGCTCCTTGAGCACCGACGCCGGCCGCTCGACCACCTCGCCGGCGGCGATCTGGCTGATCAGATGGTCGTCGAGCAAATGAATGCGCGGTCCGTCAGTCATCGTGCTCGCGCTCCTCCACCACCATCTCGCGCAGTCGCGCCGTGCGCCAGAACAGGCGGCGCACCTCCTGCAGCAGCGCGATCCGCTGCTGGCGGCGCGCGGGATCTTCGGCCATCACCAAAACCTCGTCGAAGAAGCGATCGAGATGCGGCGTCACCGGCGTGAGCGCGCTCAGCGCGTCGGCGTGGCGGCCGTCGGCGTAGGCCGCGTCGACCGTTGCGCGCACCTGATCGAGCGCCTGATGCAGCGCCTGTGCGGCGGGCGCTTCGAGCCGCTCGGCGTCGAGCGCATGCTCGGGCGCGTCGCCGACGATGTTGTCGATGCGCTTGGCCGCGCGCACCAGCGCGCCGAAGAACGGTTCGCGCCGCACCGCGCGCAGCGCCGCCACGCGCGATGCGAGATCGGCCAGGCTGCCGCCGCGCACCGCCACCGCGGCCTCGATCTCGTCGTGTTCGTAGCGCCGCGCCCCGAGCAGCTTGCGCGCACGGTCGAGCAGGAACGGCTGCAGGATGCCGACGGTCTCCTCGGCGCTGCGGGTCAGCGCGTCGCCGTAGCCGAGCACCGCGCGCACGCTGAGCACGTCGACGTCGAGCGCCAGGCCGCCGTCGACCAGGATGCGGACCAGGCCGTGGGCCAGCGGCCGCAGGCCGAGGCGATCGCCGCGCGGGCTCGGGGCGTGGCCGCTGCCGATCAGGCCGACCAGGTTGTCGAGGCGATCGGCGACGGCGAGCGCGCGACCGACGGCGTCGCGCGGAATCGGATCGCTGTCGCGCTGCGGCCGGTACTGCTCCGCGATCGCGCGCCACACGGGCTCGACGTAGCCCTCGGCGCGCGCCAGGAGCCCGCCGTAGATGCCGCGCAGATGCCCAAAGCGCTGGGCGACCGCGGTCGTGCGGTCGGCCTTGAGCAGCGGCGCGGCCTCGCGCACGGCGGCGATCGTCGCCTCGTCGTCGATGCCGAGCTCGGCGCACACCGCCAGCGCCAGCGTCTCGACGCGCACCGCCTGCTCGGCCCAGCTGCCGCGGACGTCGTCGACGCGCAGGCCCTCGAGACCGCGCACGCGCTGGGCGATCGGCAGCGCGCGATCGCGACGGTGGTCGTGCTCGAGATCGATCAGGCGCACGCGCACGGCGCGGACGTGGCCGTCGCGCACCGAATCGGCGTCGCCCGCGTCCGCCGGCGGCGCATCGGTGGCTTCTGAGTCAGCGGCGCGCGGACGATCGACGGCGGTGAGGAAGCGCGCGAGGAGCGGACCGTCGGGGCGCTCGGCGCGCAGCACGAAGGCGCCCGGCTGCGCCGCGAGCGCGGTCGTCACCAGCGGCTCGGGCAGCTCGAGGAACGCGGCGTCGAAGCTGCCCGCGATCACCCCCGGCACCGTACACCGCCAGGCCAGGCGCGCGAGCAGCGCGTCGTCGACGGGACGATGCGCGTCCACCGACCGCGCCGCCGCGTCGAGCATCGCGGCCAGGCGCGCGGTGCGCATCGCCGGATCGAGCGCGACGCCGTGCGCGGCGAGCTGGGCGCGGTAGCCGGCGAGATCGGGCGCGACGCGCAGCGGCGTCGGATCGAGATCGGGATGGATCACGGTCGCGTCGGTGGCCGCGACGCCGGCGTAGGTCACCGGCAGCACGCGGCCGGCGTAGCACGCGACCAGGCCGCGCAGCGGCGCCAGCCACGGACCGCGCACCGCGCCCGCGTCGTCGAGCCAGCGCATGCCACCGTGGCGCGGCAGCGCGGCGTCGAGGATGTCGGCGAAGCGCGCCGTCAGCGCCTCGGCGGTGTCGTCGCCGGGCTGCTGGACGGACGCGGCGAGATACGGACCGCGCTCGGTGTCGACCGTGGTCAGGTCGTCGGGCGCGCAGCCGACGCGCTCGGCGAAGCCATGAAGCGCGGCGGTCGGCGCGCCGCCTTTGTCGTAGGCGTCGGCGACCGCCGGACCGAGCGCCTGCGCCTCGCGATCGGCCGTGCGCGCCGGCACGCCGCGGCAGCCGATCATCAGGCGGCGACGGGTCATGCCGGTGACCACTTCATCGGGCGTCAGGCCGCGCCCCATCAGCCATTCGAAGAGGCGTCCGGCCATGGCGCGCACGGCGCGCTCGGCGGCCGGCTGCGAGAGATCGTCGACGCGGATCTCGATCAGCACGTCGCCGACCGCGTCGACCGCGGCGTCGGCGTCAGCGTCGGGCGCATCGTCCGGGGCAGGTTCGCCGTCGGCGACGGCATCCGCGTCCGCGTCGTCCGCGTCGGACGGGCTGTCCGCAACGGATGCGCCGTCGGCATCGGGCGCGCCGTTCGCACCGGCATCATCGTCCACAGCTTCTGCATCGGACGCATCGGCCGCATCGTCGGCGGCGGGCACCGGATCCGCGCTGGGTTCTTCGTCCACGGCAGATGCGTCGTCGGCAGCCGAGACGTCGGGCTCCGCGGCCGCGACAGGATCTTCGTCCGCGGCAGGGTCTTCGTCCGCAGCGATCGCGTCGTCGTCGGGCGATGCATCGGACTCCGCGGCCGCGGCCGAGGCGCCGTCGGCCGCCGAGACGTCGGCAGCCGGCACCACGCCGGTTTCGGCATCGGCGGCGGCATCCGGCGCGAGATCGTCCAGGCCGGACGCGTCGTTCGTCTCGCCCACGACCGCGTCGTCGCCCGCGGCGATCGGCGCGCCGGGGTCCGACGGCGCATCGGCCGTCCGGCGGCG
>JBCCOR010000586.1:0-3605 GCA_039025295.1 Acidobacteriota bacterium | reverse complement strand
CGCCAGTTGCATCCCCAGACAGATTCCGAAGAACGGGCGGTTATTCTCCCGCGCGAAGCGGATCGCTTCGATCTTGCCCTCTGAGCCCCGGTCTCCAAACCCGCCGGGAACGAGGATGGCGTCGAGGTGCCCGAGGACGGCGTTCGCCCCTCGGCTCTCGATCTGTTCGGAGTCGACGTATTCGAGTTGAATGCCCACGTTGTGCACCAGTCCTCCGTGCACAAGGGCCTCGTGCAGCGACTTGTAGGCGTCGCGCAGGTGGACGTACTTGCCCACGATCCCGATGCGCACCTCGCCCTCGGCCGGCTTGGTGAAGCGGTCGACGATATGGTCCCACGCCGATAAGTCGGGCTCTCTCGACCAGATGTTGAGCATGTCGACGAGTGCGCCATCGAGCCCTTCCTTGTGCAGGGCCATGGGGACCGCGTAGATGCAATCCACGTCGACGGCCGCGATCACGCGGTCTTCGCGGACGTTTCCGAAGAGGGCGATCTTTTCGCGTAGCGGTTTGGGCAAGGCGCGGTCGCAGCGGCAAAGAAGCACGTCGGGCTGGATCCCGATCTCTCGCATTTTTTGCACCGAGTGTTGGGTGGGCTTGGTCTTCAGCTCTCCCGCCGACTTGATGTGAGGGACCAACGTGACGTGCACGCTCACCGCATTGTCGGCGCCCAGTTCGACCTTGAGTTGGCGGATCGCCTCGAGGAACGGCAGCGACTCGATATCGCCCACCGTACCCCCCACTTCGATGATGGCGAGATCGACTCCCTGCGCCGCTTGTTGCACGCGATTCTTGATCTCCTGGGTCACGTGCGGGATCACCTGCACGGTCGCCCCGAGGTATTCGCCCCGCCGTTCCTTGTTGATGACGGTCTCGTATACGCGGCCGGTGGTGAAGTTGTTCTCCCGACTCATGATGGCGCTGGTAAACCGCTCGTAGTGCCCCAGGTCGAGGTCGGTTTCCGCGCCGTCGTCGGTGACGAAGACCTCGCCGTGTTGGTAGGGCGACATCGTGCCCGGATCGACATTGACGTACGGATCGAGCTTCATCAGCGTCACGCTGAAGCCGCGCGACTCGAGGATCGCACCGACCGACGCGGCCGCGACGCCTTTGCCGAGGGACGACACGACGCCGCCGGTGATGAAGATGTATTTGGTGGACATACGGTTCCTTCAGGTGAGCGGAGTCGGTGGATCGGACGGCGTGGAGCGAGAAAGCTGGGCTTCGAGGCGGGCCAGATCGGCGGGTGTGTCGACGCCGATGGCGGCGTGCGCGACGTCGAGCACGCGGATGGCGATGCCGTGCGCCAGCGCGCGCAGCTGTTCGAGCGACTCGGTGCGCTCGAGCGCGGCCGGCGGCAGCGCGGCCAGGCGCAGCAGCACGTCACGGCGGTAGCCGTAGAGCCCGACGTGCAGCCGCGGTGCGACGCTTGCCGGACCGTCGACGCGGGCGTGGGGAATCGGCGCGCGGCTGAAGTAGAGCGCGTCGCCGTCGAGCCGGGTAACGACCTTGACGCGGTTGGGATCGTCGAGCGCGCCCGCGGGCAGCGGCGCCGCGAGCGTCACCATCTCGGCCGCGGGATGATCGCGCAGATGATCGGCCACGCGCGCGATCGCCTCGGGCTCGATCAGCGGCTCGTCGCCCTGGATGTTGACCACCGCGTCGATCGCGCCGCCGGCGCCGAGGCCGTCGCCCGCGGCCCAGCGCGCCAGCGCCCAGGCGATGCGGTCGGTGCCGCTGGCGCAGTCGGCCGGGGTCATCTCGACCGCGCCGCCGAAGCCGCGCACCGCGTCGGCGATGCGCGCGTCGTCGGTCAGCACGACGACGTCGTCGAGCGCGTCGGCCTGCCGCGCGCGGCGGACGACGTGCTCGATCATCGGTCGGCCGTCGAGCCGGGCGAGCGGCTTGCCGGGAAAGCGGCTGGCGCCGTAGCGGGCGGGGATGGCGCCCACGATACGCGGCGCCGATGCCTCGTGCGGTGCGGGCATGGCGGTATGGACAGACTCGCGGAGGGTGAACGGAAGCCGACGCGGCCCAGCGATGGCCGCGTCGCGCGACGACGTCGGGCAGGCGGGTTGGAGGCGCACAGCGCAGGGCCCGACCGACGGACGCGCGCTGTGCGCAGGTTCTCAGGACTCTACCGATCCATCTCCGGCAGCGTCAACGTCGCGCGCCTGCGCGCCGGGCTGGAAGTGGCCGGGTACGTCGGCGCGCTCGACGCGGCGCTGGCGATGGCGCGGCCGCGGCGCGCTGCGGATGTCGAGATCGATCGCCTGCAGCAGCAGGTTGAAGCTCATCAGCAGCGGCAGCAGCGCCAGCACCACGGTGCCGGTGGTCGCCGGTACGCCGCTCGCGATCGAATGCCACCAGTGGTAGCCGCCGAAGACGGTGCCGAAGCCGCCGAGCGCGAGCGCAGCGACCAGGTAGAGCAGCACCGGCGACAGATCGTGCACGCCGTAGCGCAGCACGAGCCGGCGCAGCAGCAGATGCAGCAGGCGCGGCGGGAACTGCACCAGTGCCCGGCCGATGCGCAGATTCGACACCTCGTCGCCGTAGATCGCCGGCATCGGCACGTCGACGACCGCGAAGTTCTGGATCGCGACGTGCACGAGCAGGCTGTTCTCGAAGGCGTAGCCGACGTCGAGCTGCGCGAGGGGCAGCGTGTCGAGCACTTCGCCGGTCATCGCGAGATAGCCGTTCTGGACGTCGAAGACGTGCCAGCAGCCCGACGCGGCCTTGGTCAGGAAGCTCAGGCCGACGTTGCCGACGCGGCGGGCGACCGGCATCGTCGACAGCGCCGCCAGATGCTGGAAGCGGTTGCCCTTGGCGAAATCGGCGCGCTCTTCGAGCAGCGGACGCAGGAGATCGGGCAGGTAAGCCGGATCCATCTGACCGTCGGCGTCCATCTTGACGATCACGTCGGCGCCGAGCGCGCGCGCGATGCGCAGCCCCGTCGCCATGGCGCCGCCGACGCCGCGGTTGCGGGCGTGATGCTCGACCACCACGCGCCGATCGCGCGCGGCGCAGGCGTCGAGCACCGCGCCGGTGCCGTCGGGGCAGGCGTCGTCGACCGCGACAATGTGCGTGACCCAGGACGGCAGTCCGTCGATCACCCCGCCGACGTGGCGCGCGGCGCGATAGCACGGGATGACCACCGCCAGCTGGCGCCGGCGCGCGGCGGCGTCGGTCGCGGTCATGGGTTCGCCTCCGCGGCGGCGGTTTCGGGCGCGGCCGGTGCCGTCGCGGCCGGTGTCGCCGCGGTTGGGGCGTCGTCGGCCTGCGGTGCGCGCCGGCGGGCGCGCCGTTCGTCGATCTCGGCCTGCTGGGCGAGCAGATGGGGATTGTCGGGACGCAGCCTTAGGGCGTCGCGCAGCAGGCCGAGACGCAGCGCGGGTGCGATCGGTCCCTTGCGGCGGATGACGGCGAGCTTCATGCGGCCGTCGAGGGTGATCGTGAAGCGGCTGTGCTGGCGCATCCACGCCAGGGTCTCCCGGGTCTTGCCCTTGCCGTGCGCGGCGCCGGCCGGCCAGACCATCCAGGTGCGGGCGTTTCGAGGTGCGCGCTGGGCGATGCGATCGCCGAGGCCGAGTATCTCGCGCACCTTGAT
>JBCCOR010000585.1:0-3611 GCA_039025295.1 Acidobacteriota bacterium | reverse complement strand
CGGCGATTCATCCGAACGCGAGGCTGGCGGCGGCGATGGTGGCGGCAAGGGGACCTCCAGCGGTTCGGAGCGCACCACCTTGTCGAGCTTCACCACTAGCCGCCCGGTCGCCGTCTTCGTGATGGTGCTGGCGGCCGGCGTCTTCGGCTATTTCTCGCTCGAGCAGCTCCCGATGGCGCTGATGCCGGAGCTCTCCTATCCGACGCTGACGGTGCGCACCGAGTACCCCGGAGCGGCCCCCGAGGAGGTCGAGAACGACATCAGCCGGCCGATCGAGGAGGCGCTCGGCGTCGTCCCCGGCCTCAACCGCATCAGCAGCATCAGCCGCGCCGGCATCAGCGACGTCGTGCTCGAATTCGCCTGGGACGTCGACATGACCGACGCGATCCAGGACACGCTCGAGAAGCTCGATCTGGTCTTCCTGCCCGAGGAAACCGAGAAGCCGCTGATCCTGCGCTTCGATCCCTCGCTCGATCCGGTGCTCGAGCTCAGCCTGTCGTCGGAGGACGTACGCTTCGGCGGCGAGGACGGCCTGCGCCGGCTGCGGCGCATCGCCGAGCTCCAGATCAAGCGCGAGCTCGAACCGGTCAAGGGCGTCGCCGCGGTGCGCGTGCGCGGCGGTCTCGAAGAAGAGATCCACGTCCGCATCGACGAGACCCAGCTGCGCCGCACCGGCCTGTCGATCCAGCGCATCATCGACCGCCTGGCGCAGGAGAACATCAACATCGCCGGCGGCACGATCCAGGAAGGGCGCACCGAATACCTGGTGCGCACGCTCAACGAGTACCAGGATCTGGATCAGATCCGCGAGACCGTGGTGGCGGTGATCGACGGCCGCGAGGTGCGCGTCGGCGATCTCGCCGAGGTCGCCACGTCGCACCGCGAGCGCGAGATCCTGACCCGCACCGAGGGCCGCGAGAGCGTCCAGATCGATGTTTACAAAGAGGCCGACGCCAACATGGTGGCGCTGTCGAAGCGGGTGCAGGCACGCCTCGGCCCGATCACGCCCGACGTGTGGACCGGCGCCGCGCCGCCGCCGCCCGAGCGTCCGCGCTGGGGCCCGCCGAGCGACGACGACGAGCCGCAGCTGCGCGCGCCGGCCGGCCTCGCCGAGGAGATCTTCCGCACCGAGGATGCGCTGCTCGACATCGTCGCCGATCGCTCGATCTTCATCGAGAACAGCATCAACGAGGTCCGCTCGACGGCGGTCTTCGGCGGCCTGCTGGCGGTGATCGTGCTGTTCTTCTTCCTGCGCAACGTGCGCTCGACGGCGATCGTGGCGGTGTCGATCCCGGTCTCGCTGATCGTTACGTTCACGCCCCTCAACCTGCTCGGCGTGTCGCTCAACATCATGTCGCTCGGCGGCCTGGCGCTCGGCATCGGCATGCTCGTCGACTCGTCGATCGTCGTGCTCGAGTCGATCTTCCGCTGCAAGGAAGAAGGCGACAGCCTGGTGCGCGCGGCGATCCGCGGCACGCGCGAGGTGCGCGGCGCGGTGATCGCCTCGACCCTGACCTCGATCGCGGTCTTCTTCCCGATGGTCTTCGTCGAGGGCGTCGCCGGCCAGGCGTTCGGCGATCTCGGCCTGGCGGTGGTGATGTCGCTGCTCGCCTCGGTGGTGGTCGCCGTGGTCTTCATCCCGATGCTCGCCAGCCGGCGTCCGCCGCGCCTCTCGCTGGATGCCGACGACCGCAAGCGCGGCGCGCTGCTGCGCCTGCGCGCACCCGGCCGCGGCCGCGACGACCTGCGCGCCCTCGGCCGCTGGCTGCGCGCATCCGGCGCGCTCGGCACCGTCCTGCGCCTGCCGCTGGCGCTCGTGGCGCTGCCGTATCTGCTCGTGCGCACCCTGCTCCAGACCGTCTTCGAGCTGCTCGGCACGCTGCTGCTGAGCGTGCTCTTCGCCCTCACCTGGCTTGGCAGGCGCGTCCTGCTGCCGGTCGTCGGCGGCGTCGGCTGGCTGCTGACCGCGCTGCCGCTGCGGCTGATCGCGGCCATGCTCAGCGCGCTGCAGCGCGGCTATCCCAAGCTGCTGCGCACCTGCCTGCGCCATCCGCTGCCGGTCGTACTGCTCGCCGGCCTGGTCTTCGCACTCACTGTGCAGATCGGCAGCCAGCTCTCGAGCGAGCTGCTGCCCGAGGTCCATCAGGGCGAGTTCACCGTCGAGGCGAGCCTGCCGGTCGGCACGCCCCTGGCGCAGACCGAGGCCACGCTGCGCCCGGTCGAGCGCGCGATCCTCGACGATCCCGGTCCGATCCGCTCGCTGCTCGTGACCTACGGCTACGACGCTGCGAACACCCAACGCTCCGACGAGGGCGAGCATACGGCGCGCTTCAAGGTGCTGCTCGCGAGCAGCGATCCGGCGATCGAGGACGCCGCGGCCGCGCGCATGCGGCGCGCCTTCGCCGGCGTGCCCGACGTCGAGATGCGCATCGTGCGGCCGGTGCTCTTCAGCTTCCGCACGCCGGTCGAGGTCGAGATCCACGGCGACGATCTCGACGCGCTCAAGATCCAGGCACGGCAGGTGCGCGATCGCCTGTCGGCGCTGCCGCAGCTGGCCGACGTCGAGTCGACCCTGCGCGCAGGCGCGCCCGAGGTCCAGATCGTCTACGACCGCGACCGCCTGGCGCGCTACGATCTCGACGTCGCCAACGTCGCCGAACAGGTGCGCAGCGCGGTCAAGGGCACGGAAGCCACCCGCTTCAACCTGCAGGATCGCCGCATTCCGATTCTCGTCCAGCTGCAGGAGACCGACCGCTCGACGGTCGACGACGTGCGCGAGCTGGTGGTCAACCCCGGCGCCGAGCGGCCGATCCGGCTGGCGGCGGTGGCTGACGTCAGCCTGGGCGAAGGCCCGTCGGAAGTGCGCCGCATCGACGGTCGCCGGGTCGCGCTGGTGCGCGCCAACCTCGCCGACGACTCACTCGGCGAAGCGGTCGCGGCGATTCGCGCCGATCTCGACGACATGGCCTGGCCGACGACCATGACCTACTTCATCTCCGGCCAGAGCCAGGAGTGGGAGCGCAGCCGAAACAGCCTGCTGCTGGCGCTCGCGCTGTCGATCTTCCTGGTCTACGTGATCATGGCGGCGCAGTTCGAATCGCTGCTGCAGCCGCTGGTGATCATGCTGACCATCCCGCTCGCCTTCGTCGGCACCATCCTGGCGCTGTACGGACTCGGCATCAGCCTGTCGATCGTGGTGTTCCTGGGCATGATCATGCTCGCCGGCATCGTGGTCAACAACGCGATCGTGCTGGTCGACTACATCAACACCCTGCAGGCGCGCGGACGCAGCAGCCTGGAGGCGGTGATCGAGGCCGGTCAGGTGCGCCTGCGACCGATCCTGATGACCACGGCGACCACCGTCCTCGGCCTGCTGCCGATGGCGCTCGGCGTCGGCGACGGCGCCGAGGTGCGCACGCCGATGGCGATCGCGGTGATCAGCGGACTCGTGGTGTCGACCGTGCTGACGCTGGTGATCATCCCGGTGATCTATCACCTGGTCGATCGCTTCAAGCAGCGCCTCTTCGGCACCGCGCCGTCGGACGCCGGCCGATCGACGACGACCGACGCGCGCCCCGCGGGTCGGCCCGGACCGTCCACATCCGGCGCGG
>JBCCOR010000584.1:0-3611 GCA_039025295.1 Acidobacteriota bacterium | reverse complement strand
CGGTCGTCGGCGGCGCGGCGACGCTCGCGGCGGATGAGGCGGCGACGCTGCACGCGATCGACCAGGAAGACCCCGAGCACCATCAGCAGGCCGTAGCCGGCCAGCGCCCAGGGCGCGCGCCACCACGGCGGACGGATCTCGAAGTGCACCGTGGCGTCGGGGCTCCACGGTCCGTCGCGGTGGGCGGCGCGCACGCGGAAGACGTAGCGGCCCGGTGGCAGGTTGGTGTATGCCGCGCTGCGCGCCCCGCCGACCGGCTGCCAGTCGCTGTCGTGTGGGTCGAGGCGATGAGCGTAGCGCATGCGCGACGGTGTGGCGTAGTGCAGACCGACGTAGTCGAAGCGCAGATCGCGCGCGTCGGGCGCGAGCGCGATGGGCCGGTCGAGATCGGCCCGGCCGTACGACGTGCCGTTGGCGATCTGGGTCAGGCGGCGGATGCGCACGGTCGGCGCGGCGCTCGGCTTGAGCACGTCGCGCGGATCGATGACGCTGATGCCGTTGATGCCGCCGAACCACAGCCGGCCGTCGGGCGTCCGCGTGGCGCTCTGGTGGTTGAACTCGAGCGACTGCAGGCCGTGGTCCTGATCGAAGACGCGGAATTGTTCGGTGCGTGGATCGAAGCGCGCGAGGCCGTTGTTGGTGCCGAGCCAGAGGTAGCCGTCGCGGTCGGGGACGATGGTCATGACGGTGTTGTTGGGCAGCGCGCTGGTGGCCGTGGTGTGGGGCATGAAGCGGCCGGTGTCGGGCTCGAAGCGCTGCAGTCCGCCGCTCAGCGTGCCCAGCCAGAGCACGCCGTCGTCGTCTTCGTAGATCGTCCAGACGCCGTTGTTGACCGTGCTCTTCGACTCGGCGGAGCGCAGCGGATAGCGCACGAAACGATCGCGCGCGCGGTCGAATCGATGCAGCCCGCCGGGCGTGCCGACCCACAGGCGCGCCTGCGCATCTTCGTGGACCACCCACACCGTGCTGCTGATCAGGCTGGTCGGGTCGTCCGGATCGTTGGCGTAGCGTACGTAGCGCGGCGTCGCGGCGTCGGGAGCGTCGAGGCGGTGCAGCCCGCCGCCCGTCATGCCGATCCACAGCGTGCCGTCGCGGCCGCGCGCCAGCGCGTACGGGGTGGCGCCGCGCAGGATGCCGGGGTCGTCGGCGGGCGGATCGGTCTGCGCCGGATAGCGGCGGATCGCGCCGGTACCCAAATCGAGGCGGTCGAGGCCGCCGTCGACGGTGCCGATCCACAGCGTGTCGCCGTCGGCGAGCAGGCTCAGGACGCGGTCGCTGCTCAGCGACGACGCCGGATCGGTCGGGTCATGGCGTAGGCGGCGGATCGCACCGGTTTGCGGATCGACCCGGTCGAGTCCTTCGAGGCTGCCCACCCATACGCCGCCGTCGCTGGCATAGGCGATCGGGAAGACGTCGCTCGACGACAGGCCGTCGTCTTGGCCGGGCAGATGACGCACGTGGCCGAACGGCCGCGCGCGCAGATCGAGATGACTGACGCCGCCGGTGTCGGTGCCGATCCACAGCGCGCCCTGGCGGTCGATCAGCGTGCAGCGGATCGGGCCAGCGCCAAGGCTGCGCGGATCGGACGGGTGATGGTCGACCGCCACCAGCTGTTGATGGGCGATGTCGAGCTGCAGCATGCCGTCGCCGTGCACCATCCAGACGTCACCGTGTGGATCGCGGTAGCGCGGCACCACCGGCAGGTAGTCGAGCGGCGCCGTGGTCAGGCCGAAGATGGCGTCGATCCAGCCGCGCGGGGCGTCGGTCCCGCGGTCGTCGATGGCGTAGCGCTGGACCAGGCCGAAGGCTGGGTCGGCGCGGTCGACGCCGCCGACGCGGCCGATCCAGAGCGCGCCGACGTCGTCGATCCACAGGCTGTGGACACGGTCGTCGCCCAGGCTGTACGGCGTGCCGGGGGTGTGGCGCAGCGCGGTTTGGGGGCCCAGCGCGTCCTCGGCGTCGGCGGTGAGATCGAGGCGGTGGATGCCGCGTCCCCAGGTGGCGATCCACAGCGTGTTGCCGGACGCGTCAATGCGCAGGTCGGTGACCGGAATGGCGCCGTCGTCCGCGGCGCTCTCGCCGGTGATCGCCGCCAGATCGTCGACGGACGGGGCCAGCGGCCAGCGCCGCAGGCTGCCGTCGGGCGCGCGGCGGGTGAGGCCGGCGCGGGTGCCGATCCACAGACGACCGCGCGCGTCCTCGACCAGCGGGATGCCGGGCGTGTGTGAGCCGAGGTAGGTGCGGTGGACGCGGTCGTCGGGCAGGGTCGCCGGATCGTCGGGATCGTGGGTCAGGCGCGTGACGCGATCGGTGTCGGGCGCGATGAAGCTGAGCCGTCCGCGGCCGGTGACCACCCACAGGCCGCCGTCGGCGCTTGGCAGCAGGCGCTGGACGAGGTTGCTCGGCAGCGACGCGGGCGCGTCGGGATCGCTGCGGAAGTGGGTAAAGCTGCCGGCGACCGGATCATCCAGGCGGCTCAGGCCGAACGCCGTGCCGACCCAGATGCGGCCGCGCGCGTCCTCGGCGAGGGCGGTGATCAGGTTGCCGGCCAGGCCGCTGGGGGTGAACGGATCGTAGCGGTAGGTGGTGACGCCGTAGCCGTCGTAGCGGTTCAGGCCGTCGAGCGTGCCGATCCAGAGATAGCCCAGGCGATCCTGGAGCATCGCGCTGACCGTGCTCTGCGACAGGCCGTCGTCGACCGACAGGCGACCGAAGCGCAGCGCGGGGGCGGCGCCGGTGGCCGCTTGCCGCAGCTGGACGCCGGCGGCGATGCGATCGGTCGGACCGGCCGCCGCCCACGCGCCGGATGCGAACAGCGCGATCAGCAGCGTGGCCGCGGCGATCGACCGCGTCGGGCCGTCCGCGCGTCGCGTCGTTCGCCGGGCGGCGCAGGACGATGGACTCGGCATCGGCGCTGGGCGTCAGCTACCGTCGAAGAGGTTGGCGTCGTCCATGTCGAGGGCCTTCATGCGGCGATAGAGCGTCGATCGGCCGACGTTGAGCTGTTTGGCGGCCTCGGTGACCGTGTTGCTCGCGCGCAGCGCCGCTTCGATCCGCTCGCGCTCGGCGCGGTCGAGCGCGTCGCGCAGCGAGCCGGTGTGGAGATCGATGTCGACGCCGGTCGACGCGCGCAGCGTGCCGGCGGCCGGCGGCGTGTCGGGCGACGGTACGGGCGTCGACCGGCCACCGAAGCCGCTGTCGAACCGCCGGCGTCGCCGCCGCCGGCTGTCGCGCCGGCCGCTGATCTCGCCGCCGTCGTCGTCCTCGGTTTCGACCGGTGCGACAAACGCGCGCTGCTCGCTGCGGCTGGCGCGGTCAGGACGGCTGTCGTCGTCGACCGACGACGGATCCCCGTCGTCGCGCGCGGCCGGACCGCGCACCACGCTCGGGTCGAGATGCACGCTCTGCAGCAGCTCGCCCGGATTCAGGAAGAGCACGGCGCGGGCGATTTCGTTGCGCAGCTCGCGCAGGTTGCCCGGCCAGTCGTAGGCCTGCAGGGCGTCGAGCGCGCCGCGGCTCATGCCGGCCGGCCGCACGCCCTGGCGGCGCGATTCCTCGACCATGATGTGCGCGGCGAGGTTGCCGATGTCGGCGCGGCGATGGCGCAGCGG
>JBCCOR010000583.1:0-3613 GCA_039025295.1 Acidobacteriota bacterium | reverse complement strand
GTCGCCTTTCTTCTTCTTGCCGCGCGCCTCGAGGGGCGCGACCGCGGCGAGTGCCGCGACGAGAAACAGGGCTAGCAGGTGGGTCGACCAGGCGGTGCGCGTCATACGTCTCATGCTATCCAACCTTCGTGAGCAGTCCAGAACGGCACGACGCCGCGGTGCGCAGGGCGCTGACCGCGGCGTCGGCTCGGAATCGGAGGAACGAGGGCGAGCGGGCGGGCGATCAGGGCTGCTGACGGTTCATCAGGCTCAGCAGCTCCTCGCGCACCGGACGATCGTGGAACGCGCCGCGAATCGCCGAGGTCACGGTGAGCGCGCCCGTCTTCTTGACGCCGCGCATCTCGACGCAGAGATGGCGCGCCTCGATGACCACCATCACGCCCTTGGGATCGAGCTTCTCCTCGAGGTAGTTCGCCACCTGCTCCGTCAGCCGCTCCTGCAGCTGCGGGCGCTTGGCGTAGAACTCGAGAATGCGCGGCAGCTTCGACAGGCCAACGATCTGATCCTGCGGCATGTAGGCAATATGCGCATGGCCGTGGAACGGCACCAGATGATGCGAGCACATCGAGTAGAAGGGAATGTCCTTCTCCATGACCACGCCGGTGTAGCCCTCGTCGTTCGGGAACGTGGTGATCGTGGGCTCGCTGCCCTCTTTCAGGCCGTGGAACATCTCAGCGTACATTTTGGCGACGCGGATGTCGGTCTCCTGAATATTCGGATCGTTGAGGTCGAGACCCAGGGCTTCGAGCATGTTGCGAACGTGGCGCGCCACCTCGAGCAGGCGCGCACGCTCTTCGGGCTCAAAACCCTCCAGTCGTGCTTCGTAGTCCGCTTCGTTGACGTTGTGGTGAGAGGGCATATTGGGCGGAATATTGACGAGGTGAGAGAGGGGCATCGATGAACCTCCAAGGCGTTGCGCGCCGAATCGTCGAAGGCAGGGAAAAAGCGAAAAATGTCGGGACCGCCAAGATGCGGTCCAAAGCCAGCACGGAGCACGGACACGGACGCACGGCACAGGTTCATGTCGGTGCGTTCGAGGAAAGCGCACGCGGCAGGGGCGCGCGGTAAGCACAGGTTTGGCCGTCGGTTTCGCCGACCGACACGGTCAGCACGTCGACCAGCGGATTCGCCGCCATCACCTCGGCGGCGAGCTCGCGCCAGATCCACGCGGCGAAGAGCTCGATCGTGGTGTTGGCCAGCGGCAGCACGAGCACGTCGGCGGCGGGAAGAACGTAGCGCCGCGGACCGTAGAGCACCTCCCAATCGCCGGCGTCGTCGGCCGCGTCGGGGGTGCTGGGCGGCAGCTGGCGCAGCGCCAGCAGCGGGCAGTCGCCCGGCAGCAGCGTCATGGTGTCGAGATGCTCACAGAGCGCGCGGATCGCCTTCTTGGTGCGCACGAAGTCGACCAGCAGGCCGAGGTCGTCGACGCGATCGCCTTCGAACTGCAGGCGCACGCGGTAGTTGTGGCCGTGCAGTCGCTCGGCCTCGTCGGGGCCGAAGAGGGTGAAGTGGGCGCTCGAAAATTTGAAGTCTTCTTTCGCCAGCTCGAGGATGAAGCGCGATGGATAGCTCACGCGCGGTCGTCCGCCGGACGACGTCGCAGCTGTACGACGGTCTCGAGATGGGCGGTCTGCGGAAAAAGGTCGAGAAAGGTGAGGTGTTCGATCACAAATCGCTTCCGAAGTTGGCGAAGGTCCCGCGCCAGCGTCGCGGGATTGCATGAAACGTAGGTCAGCCGCCGGGGCGGGCGGCGCTGCAGCACGCCTCGGACGACCTTGGACAAACCGGCGCGCGGCGGATCGACGATCACCCGCGCGGTGTCGTTCGGCAGATCACCGATCCAGGTGTCGACCGACTGCGGCACGATCTCGACGTCGTCGAGCTGATTGCGGCGCGCGTTGCGGCGCGCATAGCGCACGGCCATGCTGTCGCTTTCGATTGCGATCACGCGATGACCGCGGCGCGCCAGCGGCAGGGCAAACAGGCCGACGCCGGCGTAGAGGTCGTACACCGTGCCGCGCTCGTCACTGCCAGAACCTGATCTATGGTTTTCTTTCGCTGCTGGGCCCGCCTTGGTTTCACCGTCTGCCCAATCATCTGCTGATGGTTCGGGCTGCTCGCCCCCGCTGGCCCCAGCGGGCTCAGTCGAAAGGCTACCATCGCCGCTGGCCACCTGCCCGGGATGCACCCTTGTCCCATCCTGATCGTCCCCGGGGAGGGCCATCACCGCGCGGACCAGCTCGGCGAGCAGACCGCGATGCCCCTGGAAGAAGCAGCGGGCGTCGTAGGCATAGGTGATGCCGTCGACGTCGGTCGTCACCTCGCCCTGGGGGAATCCGTCGAGTCGGGGCGCGCTGGTCCACGCGCCCTCGTCGCCGAGCGCGAGCTCGACGCGCGCCGGCAGGAACGCCGCGATCGGATCGCCGTCGTGGTCGCCGTCGCCGTCGCGGGGCGCGTCGTCGGGATCGAGGCCGGCGTCGAGACGGCGCGCGCGCGCGGCCTTGGCCGCCTCGGCGGCGGCGATGTCGTTGGCCCGCGGATCGCGGGCGCGGATCGCGCGCTGGCGCGCCTCATGCGCAGCGAGCGCGGTGTCGGCGTCGGCGGGCAGCAGCTGCGCCAGCGCCTGCGGCAGGCCGCGCACCACCTGCTCGAGCGCGGGATCGAGCACCGGGCATTCGGATACAGCGACCAGATCGTGGCTGCCGCGGGCGCGGTAGCCGACGGCGAGCTGGCCGTCGTCGTCGCGGCCGACGTGCAGCTGCGCGCGTCCGCGGTAGCCCCAGGGATCGCCGGCGACGACCCGCACCGCGCTGGCGGGCAGCTCGAGCTGGCCGATGCGGCGCAGGGTCTCGGCCGCGGCTTCGACCTTGCGCCGCAGCTGCTGGGCGTCGTCGAGATGCTGCAGATCGCAGCCGCCGCAGCGCGCGTAGTGCGGGCACGGCGCCGGTCGGCGATGCGGCCCGGGCGTCAGGATCTCCTCGATCTCGGCGCGCGCATAGTCGTGGCGCTTCTCGACGAAGCGCACGCGCAGCCGATCGCCGGGCGCGCTGCGCGATACGAAGATCGGAAAGCCTTCGTGACGCGCCAGGCCATCGCCGCCGTCGACCAATTTGTCGACCGCGATCTCGAGCGTGTCGCGCGCGGCCAGCCATTCGGGCGGCGGCGGCGCCTTCGATGCCTGGGCTGAGCCGCGATCCGCCCAGTCGTCGCGGCGCGGGCCGCGATCATCGCGGTCGTAGCGACGCGGACCACGGTCGTCGCGGTCGTAGCGGCGCGGACCACGATCATCGCGATCGTAACGACGCGGTCCACGATCGTCGCGGTCGTAACGACGCGGTCCACGATCGTCGTAGCTGTCTCGACGCGGACCGCGGTCGTCCCGATCGAAACGACGTGGACCCCGATCATCGCGATCGTAGCGGCGCGGACCGCGGTCGTCACGGTCGTAACGGCGCGGACCACGATCATCGCGATCGAAATGACGCGGACCGCGGTCGTCCCGGTCGTAACGACGCGGTCCACGATCGTCGCGATCGAATTGACGTGGACCGCGGTCGTCCCGGTTGTCGCGACGCGGACCGCGATCGTCCCGGTCGTAACGACGCGGCCCCCG
>JBCCOR010000582.1:0-3615 GCA_039025295.1 Acidobacteriota bacterium | reverse complement strand
CTGGTCGCGCAGCTGCCGCCCGCGCCCGAGACCGCGCCGACGCGCAGCGATCCGGCGGCGCCGCCGGATGCGGCCCCGCGCCACGTGCGCGCGGCCGACGTCCATCGACCGCCGGCGATCGCCATCGTCGGACGACCGAACGTCGGCAAGTCGTCGCTGGTCAATCGCCTGCTCGGCACCGAGCGCACGCTGGTCTCGCCGCGCGCCGGCACCACCCGCGATCCGGTCGACAGCGTGATCGACGGCCCCGACGGCCGCCCGTGGCGTCTGATCGACACCGCCGGCATCCGCCGTCGCAGCCAGGTCTCGGGCGACGCCGAGGCGCTGGCGGTGTTCTTCGCGCGCCGACAGATGGAGCGCGCCGACGTCGTCGTGGTGGTGATCGACGCCGCCGCCGGCATCACCACGGGCGATCTCGCGATCGCCGGCGACGCGTGGGAGCTCGGCCGCTCGGTGGTCATCGCCTACAACAAATGGGATTTGCTCGACGAAGACAGCCGCGAACAGCTCGATCTCGACGCGCCGCGCGTCGACGAGCTGCTCGCCTCGCCCGAGCGCGTCAACGTCTCGGCCCTCGGCGGCCGGCGCGTCGATCGCCTGCTGCCGGCAATCGCGCGCGTCCTGGTGCGCCATCGCCTGCAGCTCACGACCGGCGCGGTCAACCGCCTCTTCACGCGCGCCGTCCAGCGCCATCAGGCGCCGCAGGAGAAAGGGCGTCCGTGGCGGCTCTACTACGCGACCCAGGTCGCGACCGGCCCGCCCACGTTCATGCTGTTCGCCAATCGCAAGATGCCGCGCAGCCACACCTACCGCCGCTATCTCGAAAATCGCCTGCGCGACGCGCACGATCTCGCCGGCGTGCCCGTGCGCCTGGTGATCCGCCAGCGCTGAGTGCCGCGCGCGCATTTGTCTCGATCCATCACGAACCACGCCATCCGCACCGTTTTCGCGAGGACGTCCTTCCGACCATGGCCAAGAAACGCGCCTACAAAATCGGCGAAGCGTGTCGCCTGCTCGACATCCAACCCTACGTGCTGCGCTATTGGGAAAAGGAATTCCCGTTCCTCAAGCCCGAGAAGAGCCGCAGCGGCCAGCGCGTCTACAGCGCACAGGAAATCGCGATCATCCGCCGGATCAAGGCGCTGCTCTACGACGACGGCTACACGATCGCCGGGGCGAAGAAGAAGCTCGAAGCGGAACTCGCGGCCCACGGCGGCACGCTGCCCGAGATCGCCGACGGCGAGGCCGCCGAGGCGCCGTCGGACGAGGCCGCAGACGCGGGCCCGAGCGCCGAGCGCGCGGCCAACGACGACACCGCCGCCGCGCAGGAAGCGCCCGCGCTGGACAGCGCCGATCAACACGACACCCAGCCGGTGACCACCGTGGACGCGTCGGCGATCGAGCCCGAGGACGACGACGCGGCGACGCGCTGGGCGCACGTGCGCGCCGAGCTCGACGGCCTCGTGGCCGACGCCGAGGCGCTCGTCGCCCAGCTGACACCGGCCGACGCCAAACGCTGATCGACGCACGATTTCTCGTCGTCGTCGGGCTTCCCAGCGCCGGCGGCGCGGTGTAAGATTTCGCCGTCGGGACGTGGCGCAGTCTGGTAGCGTACCTGAATGGGGTTCAGGTGGTCGCGAGTTCGAATCTCGCCGTCCCGACCATTTCCTTCCTGCCACATTCGCACGCTCCGTCCCGCGGCTGCTCAGCCGGCCCCCATAGGCCGCGCCTCGCGCGGGACGCTTGCCCGGACGCCACGAACGCATGCGCACGCCCACCGCTTTGTCAGGTCCCATCCTCGAAGGCCATCTGCGCGGTGACGACCGCCGCATCGTCATCGTGGCCGCTCGATTCAACGAACGCATCGTCTCGCGCCTGCTCGACGGCGCCGTCGACTGCCTGGTCCGCCACGGCGTCGCCGCCGACGCCATCCGCGTCGTGCGCGTGCCCGGCGCCTGGGAGCTGCCGGTCGCCCTCGACCGCGTGGCGGCGCGGGGCGACGTCGACGGCCTGATCGCCCTCGGCGCCGTGATCCGCGGCGAGACCCCGCACTTCGACTATGTTTGCGGACCGTGCGCATCGGGCGTGGCGCGCGTCGCGCAGGATCACGGCCTGCCGGTTGCCTTCGGCGTGCTGACCTGCGACACGACCGCGCAGGCCGAGGCCCGCGCCGGTGGCAAAGCCGGCAACAAGGGCGGTGATGCGGCGTCGGCGCTGCTCGAGATGATGGACCTCTTCGCGCGGATGGACGGCGATGGCCGCACCGAAGACCGCTGATCGTCGGCGTCGCCGCGTCCCGGGCAAACGCCGGCGGGCGCGCGAGATGGCGCTGATGATGCTCTACCAGCGCGAGGTCTCCGACGCCGTCGTCGCGCCGCCGACCGACGAAGCCGCGCGCACCGCCGCGCTCGACGCCCTCTTTGCCAACTTCGATCTCGCCGACTACCTGCGCACGACCTCGGTGGGGCGGATCCACCACGTGCCCGACGCGGTCGACCGCGCCGCCGCCGAGGCCGCCACCCGCGTCGCCCAGGCCGAGGTCGCCGAGGCCGAATCCGACATCGATCTCCAGCCGCCGCCGATCGATCCGGGGCGCATGGCGCAGGCGCGCGAAGCGTTTCGCTACGCCTGCGTGCTGGTGCGCGGCGCGATCGCCCATCTCGACGCGATCGACACGCACATCCGCGCCCACGCCGAGAACTGGCGGCTGGAGCGCATGCCGATCATCGACCGCAACATCCTGCGCCTGGCGATCTACGAGATGCTCTACGAGAGCAGCGTGCCCAAGGTCGTGATCGTCGACGAGGCGATCGAGCTGGCCAAGGTGTTCGGCACCGAGCACTCCGGCCGCTTCGTCAACGGCCTGCTCGACGGCGTCCTGCAGAGCACCAGCCGTCGACCGGCGCACGCCGCCGCGGCCGGCGACGACCCGGCGGGGGACGGCGGCGGATCGTGAGTCGCCGCGGGCGTCGACGGCCGCCGGGCACGCGCTGCCACACGGCCGCGCTGATCGCGCTCGTCCTTGTTGCTGCTGCGCTCTTCATCGACGCGGCTGCGCTTCACGCCGGCGCCGGCACCAGCGCCGACGGCCAGATCGTCGACGGCAGCGACACCGCCCGCCTGCTCGCGCCCGGTGCCGCCGTCATCGCGCCCTACGCCAACGCGGGCTATCGGCTCGAGCGCGATCCGACTGATCCCGAAGTGTGGCAGGTCACGGTCGATCTGGAGCCGCTCGAAAGCCGCACGGCCTTCCACTTGCCGACGCGTGATCCCGCGGCGGCAGCCATGACCCCGGTCGAGCGCCTGGCGCGCGGCCTGACCCGCGACGCGCGCGATCAGCACATCGCCACCTCGCGCATCCTCGGCTGGATCGCACGCTCGATCCGCTACGACCTCGACCGCAGCGCGCCGCAGGAGCCGACGCGCGTGCTCGCCCGGCGCTCGGCCTACTGCACGGGCGTGGCGCGGCTGGCGGTCGCGCTGCTCGACGCCGTCGGCATCCGCGCGCGCGAGGTTGCCGGCTACGTGGTCGAGTCGCCCGATCCGGTGCGCGGTGCGCCCGGCGCCGGCTTCCATCGCTGGATCGAGGTCTGGGTGCCCGACCGCGGCTGGGTG
>JBCCOR010000581.1:0-3617 GCA_039025295.1 Acidobacteriota bacterium | reverse complement strand
TCGGCGGACACTACGCCATCGATGTGGGGCCAGTGGTAGTCGACCCGTTCGTCCTCGCCACCATCGGTCTTGCGGTCGCCTTTTCGAACGATCTGCAAACAGACTTCGGCTTCGAGATCACGATCTTCGTCTACCCGCACGCGTCGCGTCTGCGCAGCGCGGCGGCGCGGCTGTGGCCCGCGCTCGGCCCGCCCGCGCGTGAACACAAGCCGGTCGCCGCGTTCACACCGCCGCTGTGGGCGGGCCTGACGCTGACCGGCGTGCGCGAACCGGCGGATGTCGCCCGCCTGCGCGGCTGGCGCGGCTGCCACGCGGTCGACGTCGAGATTCGCGCCCCGGAATCGCTCCTCCCCGAGGCCGAGGCCCTGGCGAAACGCCTCTTTGGTACATTAGAAACAGCATCCTGCCCGATTCATCGCGACGACGTCGGCATCCTGGCCGCGCTGGCAGCCGCTCTGTGCGCTGCCGCGTTCGGCCTGTGGCGTCGCAGCCGCTGACGACGCCGCGCGGGCTGTCCCCATTCGCCTGACTTCGAGGAGTGCCCATGATGTTTCGCTTTGCCGTCCGCCCGATGCTCGTCGCTGCCCTGCTCCTGATCACCACCGTCGCGTGCAACACGGGCGACGACAGCGGATCGAGCCGCGGCCAGCTGCGCGACGGCTACGGCTCGTCGATCGACAGCCTGCCGCCGGAGCCGGAAGCACCCACCGTCGACGTTGCGACGGTCGAGACCGCCACGGTGCTGAGCCGCCTGGCGGCAGACTGTCCGTCGCTCGAGGTGATCGACCACGCCAAGAAAGGTGATCTGGGCGCCTTCGCCGACTGCCTGCGCGCCGGCAACGACCCGTGGATCATCGAAGCGGCCACCGGCAAGCGGGTGCGCGCCTGGGACGAGCCCGGGAAATCGGCGCTCTATCTGGCCGCGGCCGGCGGCCATCACGACATCGTTGTGCTGCTCGTCGACCGCTACGACGTCGATCCCAACTGGGGCGGCGCGCTGCAGAACGTGCCGCTGGTCAAGGCGATCGACGAGGGCCATTTCGACATCGCCACCTTCCTGCTCGAGCGCGGCGCCGACACCCGGCGGTGGACGCCCTACCGCGACAACGCGATCTCGGCGGCGCTGATGAAGAAAGACCCGAAGTACCTGCGCGCGGTCCTCGAGACGGGCGCGTATCCGAACGATCTCGTCACCGACGAATCGCTCGGACCGATGTTCATCGCGCTCAACACGCGCCGCTACGCGCACGCGAAGCTGCTCGCCGAGCACGGCGCCTGCATTCCGCGCGACACGCGCCAGCTCGAGCGCAATCTCGAGCGCGCCCGCCGCGACCGCGACCGTGAGCCGATCCAGCAGCTGCTCGACACCTTCGAAGCGCGCTACGACCCGACCTGTCAGATGCCGGTCTCGCTCGAGGGCGACTACCGCTGGGAGGTCGCCCGCACCGCCGACGAGGTCGAGATCGCCGAGCCGGCGTCGTAGGCCGGCCCACACCGCGGACGCGATCGCGCCGGCGATACGATGTCAAAGATGCGATCCCAAGACGACACGAAGCCGCGCGCCGTCCCCGACGCGCGTGCGGCCGACGCCGAGCAGCCTGCCCTGTCCGAATGGGGCCTCGAATGGCACGACGTCGAGCGCATCCGCGCGAAGCTGGCGCTCACGCCGACCGAGCGTCTCTTGACGTTTCAGGACTTCATGAATCGGGTCCTGGCGATCCGCGAGCAGAATGGTATTTCGACTTCGCTCGAATCTACCCTGGTCAACGACCGAGACCGCGTTGCCACCGAGCGCAGAACACCTTCACCCGACGGATCTGAGATGCGCTCCACAGAACCACCGGCGAGCCTTCCGGTCAGCGACTGGGCGTCGATCGAAGATGCGTTGGCACAGGACCGCGAAGAGCGTTGATCGACCTCGACACATCGGTCGCCCTGCCGCATCGGTCCGAAGCAAGATCTCGCTGACGCACCGCCTCTTTCGCATCCGATCCAACTTTTTTCGCACCTGCGCGACACATTTCGGGCCTTTTTGCGTGTACGTACTCCATGCTTGCTCGAAGTGTGTCCGCTACGCCCTGGGGCGTGGACGCCCGCATCGTGGACGTCGAAGTCGACGCCCGCAACGGGCTCCCCGCCATGTTCCTCGTCGGGCTTCCCGACGCGTCGGTCCGTGAAAGCCGTGAGCGCGTGCGCGCGGCGATCGTCAACAGCGGTTTCGAACTGAAGCCGCAGGTGGTGGTGATCAACCTCGCCCCCGCCGATTTACGCAAAGAAGGCAACCATCTCGACCTCGCCATCGCCCTGGCGCTGCTGTCGGCCGTCGGCCATCTCTCGCCCGCGGTCTTCGACGGCCGCCTGATCTGCGGCGAGCTCGGCCTCGACGGCGGCGTGCGCCCGGTGCGCGGCGGCCTCGCCCTGGCCGATCTCGCCCGGCGCGAAGGTCTGCGCGAGCTGCTGCTGCCGGCCGAGAACGCGGCCGAGGCCGCAGCCCTCGACGCCGTCCCGGTGCTGCCCGTGCGCAGCCTGCGCGAGGCCGTCGCCCATCTGCGCAGCGAGCGCCCGATCCAGCCGGCCCGCGCCGGCGCGGGTCCCGTGCCGTCGGATGCGGGCGCACAGCCCGACCTCGCCGAGGTGCGCGGTCAGGCCGGCGCCAAGCGCGCGCTCGAAGTGGCTGCGGCGGGCGGTCACAACCTGCTCCTCATCGGCCCGCCGGGCGCCGGCAAGACCATGCTCGCGCGACGCCTGCCGGGCATCCTGCCGTCCCTCACGCTCGCCGAGTCGATCGCGGTGACGAAGATCCACGCCCTGGTCGCCGAGGCGCCGGCGTCGTCGCTGGTGGCGACGCGTCCGTTCCGCGCGCCGCACGCGGGCGTGAGCGCCGCGGGCATGGTCGGCGGCGGCTCGGTGCCGCGGCCGGGCGAGGCCAGTCTCGCCCACGCCGGCGTGCTCTTCCTCGACGAGCTGCCCGAGTTCGCCCGCGCCGCGCTCGAGGCGCTGCGCCAGCCGCTCGAGGAGGGCCAGATCACGGTCGTGCGCACGCGGGCGCGCTTCGTCTTCCCGGCGCGCTTCGCGCTGCTGGCGGCGATGAACCCGTGCCCGTGCGGTCATCTCGGCGATCCGCGTCAGTCGTGCAGCTGCACGCCGCAGCAGATCGCGCGCTACCGCGGACGCGTCTCAGGTCCGCTGCTCGACCGCATCGATCTGCACGTCGACGTCCCGGCGGTCTCGCTCTCGGCGCTGCGCGCCGGCCCGGGCGAGCCGTCCGATGCCGTCGCGGCGCGGGTCGCGGCGGCGCGCGAGCGTCAGCGCGCGCGCTTCGATGCGCGATTCGACACGCCGGTCAACGCCGCGCTCGACTCCGAGGGCATCGACCGTCACTGCCGGCTCGACGCTTCGGCCCAGCGCCTCCTCGACGCCGCCTTCGACCGCCTGAATCTCTCGGCGCGCGCCCTCACCCGCATCCTCAAGGTCGGCCGCACGATCGCCGATCTCGCCGGCAGCGACGCGATCGCCGCGGATCACGTCGCCGAAGCGATCCACTACCGCAGTCTCGATCGGCGGGTGGACGAATGGTGAGCCGTCGTAAACCGCCCCGGGATGCGGATAAACCTGCG
>JBCCOR010000580.1:0-3618 GCA_039025295.1 Acidobacteriota bacterium | reverse complement strand
CGCGCCCGCGCCCGCGCCGACGCTGGGCACGCAGGTCGTGGCGCCGTCACCGCCCGGCGCGCCGATGCTGAGCCCGGTCGGCGACGGCCAGGCGGCCGCGGGCAGCGCGCTGGTGCGCCTGCGGCTCGACTACAGCCCGATGTTCGACGAAGACGAAGATCCGTGGGATCTCTACGTTTACCTGAGCGGCGCGTTCGCCGGCTGGGCCCGCGGCGACGGCGTCAAGCGGCTCGGCAACGATGCGCGCAGCGATCTCGTGGTCGCCCCCGGCCGCTACCGTCTGGGCATGGCGCAGGAGCGCCACGCACGCCGCGGCAAGGGCTTCCGCCACGAGGTCCGGGTCGGCCCCAACGACGTCCTGCTCGACATCGGCGCCGGCGAGCGCTGGACGATCGAGCTCACCTTCCCCTACTTCGTGATCGGCATCGCCGGCGCGCCGGCGCCCGTCCAGTGGCGCATCCTGCGCGACGACGAGGCGATCGAAACCGGCGAGAGCGACACGCTGCCGGCCGACTGGCCGTCCCTCTGCGAAGCGCTCGAGGCCAACGTCAAGCCGGGCAAGCGACCGCCGCTGCCGGTGCGCCGCGCGCTCGAGCACTGCACGCGCTGGGCCGCGTGGACGGGCGGCGATGCCGGCCCCGCGCCGTCGCGCACCGACGTGCGTACCTTCCTTGAAGGACACGACTTCCGGCCGGTGCCGCGCGACGTCGGTCGCTGATCGGCGCACGGTTCGACGCTCTCTTTGGCAACGGTCCGCGGCGTTTCACCAACCCTTCTCATCATCTTCACATCGGTTGTGGAGGCTTACGTCGCCCACCAGAACCCCTGCAATCCAGCCGGCGATGTGCGTCAACCCTCAGCCGGTCCCTTCTGCATATATCGCTTTCGTTTTCCAACAGCCAAGGAGAGCCATCTCAATGCTTCATCGCACCCTCGGTCGCCGTGCGACCACCGCTACGCTTGCCCTCGCGGCCATGCTGTTCACCGGCGCCGCCGTGAACGCCGAAGAGGTCAAGTGGGACAAGAAGAAGGTCAAGTACACCGCCGCCAACGGCAAGCTGACCATGGAGTTCAACAACCGCGTCCAGTTCCGCTACACGCTGGACGATCCGGAAGACGGTGACGACAAGGGCAGCTTCCGCGTCCGTCGCGCCAAGTTCAAGATCGCCGGTAAGGTCTTCGAGAACTGGAAGTACAAGATCCAGGCCGTGTGGAGCGGCGGCTCGACCACCCTCGAGGACGCCTACTTCCAGTACACCAAGAACAAGATGGCCCAGCTCTGGCTCGGTCAGGGCAAGGCCTGGTTCGGTCGTCAGGAGCTCACCTCCTCGGGCAAGCAGCAGTTCGTCGACCGCTCGATCACCAGCGGCCGCTTCTCCCACGGTCGTGACCAGGGTCTCGCGCTGATCGGTAAGAACGACAGCAAGACCTTCGAGTACAACCTCGGTATCTACAACGGCAACGGCCGCAACCGCAGCAGCAACGACAACGACGAGTACCTCTACGTCGGCCGCGTCGTGTTCACCCCCTTCGGTGAGTACAAGCCGGAAGAGAGCTCGCTCGACTACCCCGAGAGCAGCAAGCTCGCCATCGGCGCCTCGATCCTCGAGAACAGCGAAGGCAGCAACGCCGACGAGGACGTCAGCCGCTTCGGCGTCGAGTTCGCCTACAAGTACCTCGGCCTGAACATGGTCGGTGAGTACTTCACCGAGGAGCTCGATCTGCCGGGCGCCAGCGACAGCGTCGACACCGACGGCTTCTACTACCAGATCGGCTATCTCTTCCCGAACAAGAAGTTCGAGATCGCCGGCCGCTACGCCGTCATCAGTCCCGACGTGCCGTTCGACGCCGACGAGATCGAGACCGGCGTCGCCCTCAGCTACTACATGAGCAAGCACAACTACAAGATCCAGGGCGACTACCGTCAGATCGAGGACGAGCTCGCGGACGTCACCGACGACCAGTTCCGCGTCCAGATCCAGTTCGCTTTCTGATCGGGCTACAGCGCGGTCTGTCGCGCTCTGCTCAGCGCGGTCTGCCGCGCTCTTCTCGGCGCGGTCTGCCGCGCTTGGAAAATAACGAACAGCCGCGTTCCCTCGGGGACGCGGCTGTTTGCGTTCAGGCTCGCTTGCCATACTGTGTGATGCATTGTACTATGTGACGCATGGTAACCAAGCATCCCGCCGACGCATTCGCGCACGAGCTGCGACGCGGCACCGTCGTGCTGGCCACGCTCTCGCGGCTGGCGCACCCGCAGTACGGCTACGCGCTGCGCCAGGCCCTGGCCGCGCACGGGATGGACATCGAAGAAGGCACCCTCTATCCGCTGCTGCGCCGCCTGGAGGCGCGCGGGCTGCTGGAGAGCGAATGGCGCGTGGAGGGCGGCGGACCGCGGCGCCGCTACTACCGACGCAGCGCCGAAGGGAATCGCCGCTACCGCGAGCTGGTCGCGACCTGGCGCGCCATGCGCACGGCCGTCGACGACCTGATCCGCACCGAAGGAGCCGAACCATGCAAGCCGACGACCTGATTGATCGCTACGTGCACGATGTGACCCGCCGCCTGCCCTGGTCGATGCGCGCCGACGTCGCGTCGGAGCTGCGCAGTCTCTTGGCCGAGCACGAGGACAAAGACACCGCGGCCCCGGCGGACGTTGTAGACCGCCTGATCCACTTCGGCGCGCCGGCCGAGGTGGCGGCGCGCTACCACGCGCCGTCGTCCATCATCGATCCGCTCGACAGCCGCCGATTCGGCCAGTTCGTCGCAGCGGCACTGCTGATGGTGGTCGTGCTCCATCTGTCGCTCGGCGGCACATCGGCGGCCGGCGCCGCAGCGGTGGACACCCACGAACCCTCGCTGTTCTGGGACGCCATCGCCCCGATCGTCGGCGTGCTGACGATGGCGTTCTGGCTGCTCGGTGTTGCGCGGCGCCGCCTGGCGCGGCGTCCCTTCGACCCGCGACGCCTGGCGGCGGTGCGCGATCTCGACGCGGCCAGCCGCCTCGGCGCCGCGTCGGCGGCCGTGCTCGGCGCGCTGGGCGCGCTCACGCTGGCCATGCCCGACCGGCTGCTCGCGCTCGTGACCGGCGGTCGGGCGACGCCGGACGCGCTGGCCGCGTTCACCTACGATCCGGTCTTCTGGACGGCCCGCGCCCCCTGGGTGATGGTTTGCCTGGCACTCGGCATCGCGCTCTTGATCTGGACCGCGATCCGCGGACGCTGGGATGCCACATCCCGCCGCGTGGAACTCGGACTTCATCTCGCGACGAGCCTCGTCCTGCTCGGCGCGATGCAGGCCGGCCCGATCTTCACCGCGCTGCCGACCGACCGCGCCGCCAAGTTCGCGATCGCCCTGATCGTCGCGTTCGCTCTGCTCGACGCCTGGTGGAAATGGGACCGCCTGCAGGCGCGGCGCCCGCTCTCTTCCTGACCAACCCACTGCGCGGAGGATCGCGCCCGGACAGTCTAGACAGCCGCGTTCCTTCGGGGGCGCGGCTGTCTGTCGTGTGTGCCCGGCATGGGCATTGACTTGGGGGTGAGAGTCCCCCCGGAACTTGGTCACAGGAACCGAAGCGACCCGCAAGGCGATGACCCGCGAGGGCGGCGCTGAAGGAAGCGG
>JBCCOR010000579.1:0-3622 GCA_039025295.1 Acidobacteriota bacterium | reverse complement strand
TGCACCGTCGATCGTGCGCTCGCGCTCGCGCTGCTCGGGCTGCTCGTCGCGACGCTGCCGGCGGCCGCCCTGCGCTACGTGCCGATCGACGACGCGACGCTGCTGGCGCGCGCCGAGCGGGTGGTGCAGGCGACGGTGGTGGCGGTCGACGCGCTGCCGGTAACCGGCACAATGCCGGGACGCGAGTGGCAGCTGCGGGTCGACGAGGTGCTGATCGGCGCCGGCGTCGACGCTGGCGACGTGCTGCGCCTGCGGGTGCCGGGCGGTGTCCGTCCCGACGGCTGGGCGCTGCAGCTGAGCGGCACGCCGCGGGCGGTGCCGGGCGATCAGGTGATCGCCTTCCTCACGCCGCGCCGCGACGGCACCTGGGCCGCGGTTGAGCTCACCCTGGGCGTGTTTCATTTGCGCACGGGCGACGACGGCACCGTCTTGGCGGTGCGCGACCTGCGCGACATGGAGGCGATCGCGGCTGTGCCGCCCCTTGCGCCGAACGCGTCCACGCATCATCACCACGCGTCTGGGCATCACCATCACGCATCCACGCATCATCATCACGCGACATCGCCTGCCGAGCCGCTGCGTCACGCCGAGCGCTTCCGGCGCTGGCTGCGCGCCGCAGCGCGCATCGCATCGGACGCACCGCCGCCGCCGGTCGATTACCGTCTCGGCGCTGCGCCGGCCGATCCGACAGCGCTCGACGGCCTGGTCGCGCCCGGACCGCTGCTCCTCGACGGCTTCACGCTGCTGCACTCGCCGACGACGAGCGCGCCCTTCGGCTGCGGCCCGGTCGACGGCGGGCATCCCGTGCGCTGGTTCATCGAAGCGGAGGCGACCCAGGCGTGGGCGATCGATCCGCAGGGCGAAGCGCTCTTCGAGGACGTGCTCTTCGCCGGCGGCCTCGGCGCCTTTGCGAACGCGCTCAACGCCTGGTCGCAGGTGCTGCCGTTCACGCTCGAGAGCGCCGGCCCGGATTCCAGTGCGCGCGGCGGACTGAGCGAGCGCGACGAAATCAACGCGCTGCTCTTCGACGATCCCGACGACCTGATTCCCGGGCGCTTCGAAGGCAGCGGCCTGCTCGCGCTGGGCGGACCGTGGTTCCTCTGCGACGACATTCGCACGCACGACGACGCCCGCTTCCACGTCGCGGTCGAGGCCGATATCGTCGTCCAGGAAGGCATCGAGGACTATTTCGCGGCCAGCGAGCATCCCGAGGCCGCGGCGGCCGAGCTCTTCGGCCATGAGCTGGGCCACGCGCTCGGCCTCGGCCACAGCGGCGAGGTCGAAGCGCTGATGGCCGCCGACGTCCACAACGACGGTCGCGGCGCCTCCCTGCACGCCGATGACCTCGCGGGCGCGCGCATGCTCTACACGGCGGTCGGGGCGACGCCAGGGCCGCCGCCCGGCGATCCGCCCGATGCCCCCGACGCGCCCGACGCTGCGGGCACGGCCTCGGATCGCATCGCGCTGACCTGGACCGAGATCGACGGCGTCAGCGGCTATCGCCTCGAGCGCAGCCCGGTGGACGATGATGACGGCGCCGCGCCCGCGCCTGACGATGCCAGCTGGCGATTGATCGGCGGCGTTGCGGCCAGCGGTGCCCTCGGCGGTCCGCTCGGCGTCACCGTGACCTACGACGACATCGATCTCGCGCCCGACACGGCGTATGCCTACCGTCTGCGGGTCGATACGCTGGACGGCTTCTCGCCGCCGTCGGCGCCGGTCGTCGCGCGCACCCTGCCGCTCGATCTGCCTTCGGCTCCGCGGCTGCTGCGCGGTGCGCCGCTCGCTGCCGATCGCGTGCAGCTGACGTGGCAGGACACCAGCGACGACGAAACCGGCTTCCAGGTCGAAGGCCACACCGGCAGCGTCTTCCTGCCGATCGGTGCACCGCTGCCGCCTGGGCACGAAGCGGTCGAGATCAGCGGCCTGCAGGCGGGCGTAACGCGCATGTTTCGGGTGCGCGCACTGGGCGTCGAAGGCGCCTCGCCGCCGTCGAATACCGCGCGCGTCGCGCCGTTCCCCGCCGAGGCCGGCTGCGTCGTCGACGGCCGCACGCTCTGTCTGCTCGGCGGTCGCTACGCCGTGCGCGTCGCCTACCGCAATCAATACGACGGCGGCAGCGAGGGCGCCGGCGCGGCCGTCGCCAGCACCGACCAGACCGGTCTGTTCTGGTTCTTCGACGAAGCCAACATCGAGCTGATCGTCAAGATGATCGACGGCAGTGCCAACAACGGCCACGCCTGGCTGTTCTACGGCGCGCTCTCCGACGTCGAATACGAAATCGAGGTCGAGGACACCGCCACGGGAACGGTGCGCATCTACCGCAATCCGCCCGGCAACCTGTGCGGCGACGCCGACACCCGCGCTTTTGCGCGCGACGATTTGCCGGCGGCCGACGGCGCGCGCACGACGCTCGGCGCGCAGGCGATCGGCGACTGGCTGCCCGATGCGCGCCTCCTGGCGCTGCCGACGACGCCGGCGTCGGAACCGCGCGCGGAAGGCGCGACCGGCGAAGCCAGCTGCATCGCCGACGCCGAGCATCTCTGCCTGCTCGGCGACCGCTTCTCGGTCGAGGTCGATTTCCGCAACCAGTATGCCAACGATGAACCCGGACGCGGCCAGGCCATTCCGGGCGGCGACAACACCGGCTACTTCTGGTTCTTCGGCCTCGACAACACCGAGCTCGTGGTCAAGATGCTCGACGGTCGCGGCCTGACCGGCCACTACTGGCTGTTCTACGGCGCGCTCACCGACGTCGCCTACACGATCACGGTCCGCGATACGATCACCGGCGCGGTGCGCTTCTACGAGAGTCCGCCGGGCTCGATCTGCGGCCGCTCCGACACCTTCGCCTTCGCCGACGACGCGCCCTGAGCCGCGTCAGGCGTTTTCTGCCGATCTTCCTGCGAGATCCCATGCCCCGCATCACCAAGGTCTACACCCGCAAGGGCGACGACGGTTCCACCGGTCTCGGCGGCGGCCAGCGCGTCGCCAAAGAGTCGCTGCGCGTCGCCGCCTACGGCACCGTCGACGAATGCAACAGCCACATCGGCGTCGCGCTCGCCAGCGGCATTGCCGACGATCTGGTCGAGCCGCTGGCCCGCATCCAGAACGATCTTTTCCACGTCGGCTCCGATCTCTGCATCCTCGAAGAGGACAAGCAGCGCTTCAGCGTGCCGAAGATCGAGCCGCGCCACGTCACCTTTCTCGAAGAGGTGATCGACCGCCTGTCGACCTCGCTCGATCCGCTCGAGAACTTCATCCTGCCCGGCGGCACCCAGGCCGCCGCGCATCTGCACGTCGCGCGCACGGTCTGCCGCCGCGCCGAGCGCGACGTGATCGGCCTGGGCCGCGAGGAGGCGATCGGTGATCAGGTCGTGCCATATCTCAACCGCCTCTCGGACCTGCTCTTCGTCATGGCGCGCTACGACAACCACGCGCGCGGCGTTCCGGACGTGCTCTGGGACAGCTACGCCTGAGCGCACGACGTCCGGCGGCGCGCTGCGACGCGCGTTTTGACAGAATGGCCGCCATGGACGACGCCACCTACGCCGCGCTGCGCGACGCGCTCGCGGCCACGCCCGACAACCGCGCGCTGCGCCTGACCCTGGTCAAGACGGCG
>JBCCOR010000578.1:0-3623 GCA_039025295.1 Acidobacteriota bacterium | reverse complement strand
TCGCCATCGTCACCGGCGCCAACAGCGGCATCGGCTACGAAACCGCGCGCCTGCTCGCCGCCAAGGACGCCCACGTCGTGCTCGCCTGCCGCAGCGCCGAGCGCGGCGAGGCCGCGCGTGACCGCATTCGCGCCGCGCATCCGGAGGCGTCGGTGGAGCTGCAGACGCTCGATCTCGCCAGCCGCGCCTCGATCGAGCGCTTCGCCAGCTGGTTTCTCGACCAGCACGCGCAGCTCGATCTGCTGATCAACAACGCCGGCATCATGGTGCCGCCGCTGACCCGGACCACCGAGGGCTTCGAGGTGCAGTTCGGCGTCAATCATCTCGGCCATTTCGCCCTGACGGCGCAGCTGTTCCCGCGCCTCGAAGCGACCCCGGGATCGCGCATCGTCACGGTCAGCAGCCTGGCGCATCGGATGGGCCGGATCGACTTCGAGAACCTGAACGCGGAGAAGCGCTACCGCCCGTGGGAGGCCTACGGCCAGAGCAAGCTGGCGAATCTGCTCTTCACCTACGAGCTGCAGCGCCGCCTCGAGGCGCGCGGCGACGGCGTCGTCGCCCTCGCCGCCCATCCGGGCTGGACGGCGACCAACCTGCAGGCGAATTCACTCGCCATGCGCGTGCTCAACCCGGCCTTTGCCATGCAGCCCGAAGGCGGCGCGATGCCGACCCTGCGCGCCGCGACCGATCCCGACGCGCGCGGCGGCACCTACTACGGACCCAGGAGCTGTTTCGAGATGCGCGGCACACCGCGGCGGGTGCGCTCCAATCGACGTTCGCACGACCGCACGACGGCGGCCCGACTCTGGACGACCTCCGAGACGCTGACCGGCATGCGCTTCATGTGACCGTCGCGTCGCGGGCGCGACTCAGCCGCGCCGGCGCAGGGCGAGATAGGCCGGCAGCAGCGTGATCGCGGTCAGCGACGCGGCGACCGTGCCGAGAATCGCGACGTAGCCGATCGAGCGCAGGCCGGGATAGTGCGACAGGATCAGGCCGCCGAAGCCGACCAGCGTCGACGCCGCGGCCATCACGATCGCCTTGCCGGTCTGCGCAAGGCCAGCGGCGAACGCGGGATCGCCGGGCGGCAGCGACGCGACCTCGCGGTTGCGGTGCAGCATGTGGATGCCGTAGTCGACGCCGATGCCGATGATCATGGTCGTGACGAAGATGTTCATGAAATTCATCGCGATGCCGAGCGCGACCATCGCGCCGATCATCCACACGATGCCGACGAAGAGCGGCACCAGCGCGAGCAGCGCGTCGCTCAGCCGCCGGTAGTCGAGCCACAGCAGCACGAGCACCGCCAGCGTGCCGACGACCGCGGCGAAAACGGCGTCCTGGCGCACCTGCACGCGCAGCAGGCGGCTGACGACGTTGACGCCGGTCAGCTCGGCCTGCGGACCGAGATCCGCCACCAGCGCCTCGGCCGCGGGCGGCGGCGCGCGCTTCCACACCCGCGGCGGGGCGTAGAGGTACACCACGCTCTGCCAGCCGCCGCCGTCGGCCTCGGGCAGCGGACGCAGATAGCGCGCGATCAGGCGCGAGGCGTCGAGTCCGCCGGCCGCGGCCGCGTCGGCGCCGGTCTGCAGCGACGCGACGTCGATCGGCGCATCGAGCGCCAGCATCGCGGCGAGCCCGGTGACGCCGTCGTCGAACGCCGCCGGATTCAGGCCGGCGTCGCGCAGCGCGGCGCGCAGCTGCGCCGAGACCCGCGCCGGATCGAGCGTGCCGTCGGCGCGGCCGGCCGCCAGCCAGTCGAGCGCGGCGCGCTGCTGCGCCGGTGGCGGAATCAACGAATCGATGGCGTCGACGCCGCGCAGCGTGCCGTCGTCGACCAGCGGCCGCGCGCCGGCCGCGGCCTCGGCCGCCAGGGCACGCGCGTCTTCGGCCGTCTCGCCGCGCACGAGCAGCATCATGTACTCGAAATTCGAGCCGAAGTGATGCGCGACCTCCTCGGCGACCTCGATGCCGCGGTTGCCCTCAGGCCGCATGTTCTGGATGCTGTCCTCCCACTGCAGCCGCGGCAGCGCGGCCAGCGCGGCGAGGGTCACGAGCGCGCCGGCGGCGAGCGTCACCCGCGGCCGCGCGAGCGCCAGGGCAACGATGCGCTCGGCGCCGAAGCCGTGCAGATAGAGCGTCGGACCACCGCCACTGCGGCGGCGGCGCTGCTCGCTCCACGCCAGCATCGACGGCAGCAGCACCAGCACGAGCACCATGCACAGCAGGATGCCGGTCGCGGTCAGCGCGCCCATCTGGCGCAGGCCGGTGAACTCGGTGAGGGAGAAGGCATAGAAGGTCGCCGCGCTGGTGACGCCGCCGACCACCACCGCCGGCCCGCTGGCGACCATCATCCGCTGCAGCGCCCGCGACGCGTCGGCGCCGGCGCGGCGCTCCTCGACGAAACGGCCGTACGACACGATCACGAAGTCGATGCCGAGTCCGATCAGGAGCGCCGCGAAGCCGCTCGTCGCCGCGCCGAGGGTGCCGACGGTCGCGCCGGCAACGCCGAAGGTCAGCAGCAGGCCGGCCGAGAGCGGCAGGAACGCGTAGAGCAGCAGGCCGAGTCGGCGGAAGGCGAAGAGGAAGAGCAGCAGCACGACGATCATCGAGCTCGCGGCGTTGACGATCACGTCGCGCCGGATGAGGGTGGCGTCGTCGAGGGCGGTCAGGTAGCCGCCGCCGAGCACCACCGCGGGCGCCGGGCCGCGCGACGCGTCCCAGTCGGCGTCGACGACCGTCTCGACGACCCGCTCGACTTCGGCCACCAGGCGCTCGGTGAAGCCGATGTCCTGGGCCGGCTGGGTCGGCTTGGCGAGCAGCAGCAGCAGGCGGCCGTCGGCCGACAGATAGTGGCCGCTCGTCCAGTCGATGCCGAGACCGCCGGGTCCGCCGCCGCCGGCGAGGCGTTCGAGGAAGAGCGGCGCGAGATCGGCGGGATCGAGCTGCAGCAGGTCTTTGCGCGCCAGCGCCTGCGGCGTCGTCAGCAGGCGGCGGATCTCGCCCGCGCGCCGGATCAGCGCGTCGGGCGCGAGGCGTTCGGCCACGGCCGCGCGGCCGGCGTCGTCGAGAAAGAGGGGCGCGCGCGGCAGGAAGCCGCGCAGCAGATCGGTCGGATCGCCGAGCGCGTAGTCGACGTAGTCGAGGGTGTCGAGCTCACCGAGCGCCGGCCCGAGACGATCGACCAGCGCCTGGTACGGCTCGGGCGACGCGTCTTCGGGAATGCGCACGACGATCAGCAGCAGATCGAGTCCGCCGTAGGCCTCAAGCGCGTCGCGGAAGGTCTCGACCACCGGATCGCCGGCGGGCAGCAGGCTGAGGATGTCGGGATCGAGGCGCAGGCGCGCGGTCGAGAGCGCGGCCAGGACGAGCAGCAGTGCAACGACGGCAAAGACCGTACGATGACGCCGCTCGGCGAGGCGCGCGAGTCCGCGCAGCGCGCGGGTCAGACGCGACGCGTCGTCGGGCGACGGCGGGGCCGGATCGCGCATGCCGAACGACGGCTCAGCGCGCCGAATCGGAGGCTGCGGAGGCCGGGCGCGGCGCGCGCGAGCGCGCAGCGCCGCCGCGCGGGCGGGCCACCGGCTCGGACGACGCGGCGTCGGCGGCCGCCTACGCGGCTC
>JBCCOR010000577.1:0-3623 GCA_039025295.1 Acidobacteriota bacterium | reverse complement strand
GCCGGCGGCGATGGCGGCGGCGGGCGACGGCCTGCGCGGCGTCGACGCGGCCGACGCCGGCCCGCCGCCGCTCGCGGCGCTGCCGCGCGACGGCAGGCTGCCGGTGTCGTTAGCCCAGGAGCGGGTGTGGTTCCTCGATCGTCTGGAGCCCGGCAGCTAGGCCTATCATCTGCCGCTGGCCAACGCGCTCGTCGGCCGGCTCGACGTGTCGGCCCTGGCGCGCGCCCTCGCCGACGTGATGGCGCGGCACGAACCGCTGCGCACGATCTACCGCAGCTGGCCGCTGCGCGACGACGCTGCCGCGGTCGCCGACGCGTCGACCGATCTCGGCGATCTCGAGGATCTCGACGATCTGTCGGATCTGGACGCGCTCGACGATCTCGCGGATCTGTCGGATCTCGACGCGCTGCCCGATCTCGACGCGCCGGTGGATCCTGCCGCGCCGGCGCCGCTGGACGTGGCGCGGCCCACCGCGATGCCCGCGGCCGACACCGGGCGCGATCTCGCCGCCGAGGCCATCGGCGATGCCGCGGTCGATCTCGGCAGCCTGCGTGCGCGCGTGCTGCCCCCGCCGCCGGCGAGACTGCCGGTGATCGATCTGCGCGCGCTCGACGACGCGGCGCGCGCAGCCGTCGCCGCCCAGCTGCGTCGGCGTGCAGCGACGCGGTCCTTCGATCTCGCGACCGGGCCGATCGTGCGCGCGTGGCTGCTGCGCCTGGCCGTCGATCGTCATCATCTGCTGCTGACCGTGCACCACATCGCGGCCGACGGCTGGTCGCTCGGCATCTTGCTGCGCGAGCTCGGCGGGCGCTACGCCGCGCACCGCGGTGGCGCCGACGCGGCCGCGCAGCTGCCGGCGCTGCCGGCGCAGTACGCCGAGCACGCCCTGGCCCAGCGGCGCTGGCTGGCCGGCCCGACGCTCGACCGGATGCTCGGCTTCTGGCGCGCGCGCCTCGACGGCGTGCCGACCCTGGCGCTGCGTCCCGATCGATTGCAGGCCGCGGTCGACGACGATCGCGCCCTGCGCGCGGCGATCACCCTCGATCCGGCGCGCAGCGCGGCGGTGCGGGCGTTTGCGCGCAGCCACGACGCGACGCCGTTCATGGTGCTGCTGGCCGCCTTCCAGCTGCTGATCTCGCGCTGGACCGGCCAGCGCAACTTCGCCGTCGGCGCGCCGATCGCCGGCCGCGATCGACCCGAGATCGAGCCGCTGGTCGGCCTGTTCGTCAACACGCTGGCGCTGCGCGTCAACCTGCGCGACGCGCCGTCGTTCACCGCCCTGGTGACGCGCACCCGCGACGAGGTGTTCGAGGCCTTCGCGCATGACGGCGTGCCGTTCGAGAAACTGGTCGCCGAGCTGGCGCCGCCGCGCGAGCTCGGGCGCCAGCCGTTCGCGCAGGCGATGTTCGCGCTGCAGAACGTGCCGGCGCTGCCCAGCGGCCTGCCGGGCCTGCAGGCCGAGCGCCTCGACGGCGACGCCGAGATCGCGGCCAAGTTCGACTTCGCCCTGGCGCTGGTCGACCGCCCGGGCGACGACGGCGGCTTCGACGGCGCGCTGACCATGGCGGCGGCGCGCTTCGCGCCGGAGACCGTCGAGCAGGTGGCGCGCACCTTCGACCAGCTGCTCGGTGCCGCCCTCGACGCGCCCGATCGGCCGATCACGACGCTGCCGGCGCTCGACGACGACGCCCGCGCGGCCGCGCTCGACGCGTGGAACGCGACCGGCGTTGCGCTCGATCTCGAGACGCCGGTGCACGCGCAGGTGCTGGCGCAGACGGCGGCGCGGCCCGGCGCACCGGCCCTTGAATGGGACGGCGAAACGGTCGACTACGCCACGCTCGCCCGCCGCGCGCGCGCCTGGGCCGCCCAGCTGCGGCGGCGGGGCGTGCGGCCGGGCGACCGCGTGGCGCTGCATCTCGCGGTCGGCCCGACGCTGATCGAGGCGATGCTCGGCGTGCTGATCGCGGGCGCGGCCTACGTGCCGATCGACCGCAAGCATCCGCGCGCGCGTCAGGCGCTGATGCTCGGCGACGTCGGCAGTGCGCTGCTGATCACCGACGACGCCGACGCCGACGACGCCCTGCGCACGGCGCTCGAGGCGCAGGGCGAGACCATGCCGGCCGTGGTGCATCTGCCCGCGGATGCGCCCGCCGACGACACCGACGACGACCCGCCAACGATCGATCTCGGCGGCGGCGCGCTCGCCTACGTGCTCTACACCTCGGGCTCGACCGGGCGTCCGAAGGGCGTCGGCGTGCCCCATCGGGCGATTCTCAACCTGGTGCTGCAGGACGGCGTGATGCCAGTGGGGCCGGGCGATCGCGTCGGCCAGATGGCGAACGTTTCGTTCGACGCGGCGACGCTCGAGATCTGGGGCGCGCTGCTGCGCGGCGCGACGCTGGTCGGCGTGTCGCGCGAGGCGGCGCTCGATCCGGCGCGCTTCGGCGGCGTGCTGCGCGATCTGCGGATCTCGGCGCTGCTGATCACCACCGCGCTCTTCCACCGCGTCGCGGCAGCGGCGCCCGACGCCTTCGCCAGCGTCGAGCACGTGCTCTTCGCCGGTGAGGCGCTCGATCCGCCGGCCGCCCGCGCCGTGCTGCGGGCCACGCCGCCGACCCGTCTGCTGCACTGCTACGGTCCGACCGAGACCACCACCCTCAGCACCTTCCTGCGGCTCGAGGGCGCCGACGCGGTGGCGATCGACGCGCCGACGGTGCCGATCGGGCGGCCGATCGGCAACACCCGCGCCTACGTCGTCGACCGCACGCTGCGGCCGAGTGCGATCGCGGCGGTGGGGCAGCTGATGATCGCCGGCGCCGGCCTGGCCTGGGGCTATCACGAACGGCCGTCGGCCACCGCCGCGCGCTTCGTGCCCGATCCGTTCGGCGATCTGCACGGCGATCGGCTCTACGCCACCGGCGATCTGGTGCGCTGGCGGCCGGCGGGCGTGATCGACTTCGTCGGCCGCGCCGATGCCCAGATCAAGCTGCGCGGCTTCCGCATCGAGCCGGGCGAGGTCGAATCGATCCTGCGCACGCTGCCCGGGGTCGACGCGGCGGTGGTCCTGCTGCGCCGCGATCGTGGCGCGGGCGATCCACGCCTGGTGGCCTACGTCACCGCCGATCCGGCGGCGATCGAACCGCCGACGCCGCCCGCGCTGCGCAGCACGCTGCGCGGTCAGATGCCCGAGTACATGGTGCCGTCGGACGTCGTGGTGCTCGACGCGCTGCCGCTCAACGCGGTCGGCAAGGTCGATCGCGCGCGCCTGCCGATGCCGGCGGTCGACGCCGCGCGCGACGCCGCGGCCGACGCCTTCATCGAGCCGCGCACGCCGATCGAGCGCGACGTCGCGGCGCTCTTCGAACAGCTGCTCGGCCGGACGCCGATCGGCCTCTACGACGATTTCTTCGAGGCCGGCGGCCACTCGCTGCTCGCCACCCAGCTGCTCGCGCAGCTGCGTCAGACCTTCGAGATCGATCTCGCGCTGCGCACCCTCTTCGAACGGCCGACGCCGGCGGCGCTGGCCGAGATGGTGGTGGCGCAGAGCACGGTCGATCGGCCGGCGCCGACGGCGCAGTGGACGATCGCGCGACAGCCGCGCCGCGACGACGCGCCGACCGACT
>JBCCOR010000576.1:0-3628 GCA_039025295.1 Acidobacteriota bacterium | reverse complement strand
TGGTAAGTTCAGTAGAAATTTGGTATGTTCATAATTTGCCAGAGTCTGAAAATGTCAAGCGCGAGTTGGCGAAGGTAGAGCAAACAGCGCATGCAGCTGTCAAGCGCAATTATCCTGATTGTAATGTTGAGTCAATATCCGCGAAAGAAGTAGGTCTAGAATCACTCGAAACTTGGTATGAGGGTACTCAGGCGCCTATTCTTGTAACAGAGACTTTTTCGTTCGAGACAAGGGGGGGGTACACTACAAGCGGCAATAAATGGGAGGCATACTCGACTTCAGTGCCTGCTGAATGGTTGAGGGATAAATACAATGAGTTTGGTAGAGACCTTTTTTCTGCCAATATTCGAGATTATCTCGGAAGCCTCAGGAGCGACAGGAATATCAATAATAATATTAAAGAGACGGCGAAAACCAAGCCTGAAATGTTTTGGGTATTCAACAATGGTATAACAGCTTTGGTGAATGGCTTTGCGGCCACTTCTGAAGATGAATCTGGTCTTTTAGAAATTTCTGGTATTGCTATTGTTAATGGTGCTCAGACTACAGGTGCTTTAGGTTCGGTGCCTGAGGCAGACTTAGCAAGAGCTTTTGTGCCAGCACGCTTCGTGAAGTGCGATGATCCACAGACGGTTCAGCAAATAATTAGGTATAACAATAGCCAGAACAAAATCGAAGCTGCTGACTTCCGGAGTAAAGATTTGGTGCAAACGCGTCTTCGCAGGGAATTTACTAAAATTCCGAATGTTGAATATGCTGGTGGCCGGAGAGGTGGTGCTGAAGATTCCATCAAAAGGCCTAAAAACGTTTTGCAATCGTACACTGCTGGCCAGGCACTAGCTGCATTTCACGGTGAGCCCGCTATCGCTTATAATCAGAAAAGCAAGATTTGGCAGTCAGATGCGATCTATTCGAGATTTTTCCATGAGAGAACTGGTGCGCAGCATCTTCTTTTTGCATATTCTCTTCTGAAAGCTGTCGAGTCTGAGAAGGTGCGCTTGAAGTCTCTGGATGAAACCGATCGCACTAAGCAGCAGTCTGAACAGTGGGAGACGTTACGTAAGCGTGGCGCTACTTTTTTGCTTACTTCAGCGGTAGCTGCTTCAATGGAAACCATTCTAGGTAGATCTATAGCTGATCATTTCAGCCTTCGATTTTCTAGTAAAAAAAATCTCGGGGCTTGTTTGGGAGCTTGGGAGCCTATAGTTGCGATTGGTCTTTCATTCGCACAGTCCCTCTCTGAGGCGTTAAGTCGATCTAACTTGTACAATAAAGAGCTAGTTCGCAAGCATTTGCGTGACTATGCGATGCATATTCAGGCCCTTAGTAAGGTTAATTCGGATGCATTTGAGAGATTTGCAGTCAAGGTCAAGGGTGATTAGTTCGACTAGCCTTATCAAGATTAATCCTGGTAGCTATGTACTTTACCCATCGCTGATGTAGCCGAGCGCCCGCAGGCGCTCCATCAGCTCCTCGTCTGAAGCCGGATCGACCGCGGCCTCGCCGTCGTCGGTCGACGGCTCGAGCTCGTAGGTCGGGTTGCGCGTGACCGAGGCCGGCGGCTCGACGAGGTCGACCGCGGCGCGGCCGGGCATGTCGTCGGCGACCGGCAGGCCGAGGAGCGCCAGGACGGTCGGGGCGACGTCGAGGGTGGTGGTGCGTTCGAGCAGGCCCAAGCGGCCGAGCCGCGGCAGCCAGGCGTCGAGCTGCGGCACGCGCTCGGTGAGATGGCGCAGGAGCACCGCCGGGGCGGTCGGCGTCGACCACGGGCCGTGGTAGCCGGCGCGCACGCCCGGGCCGACCATCAGCCACACGCCGCGACGGTCGTGATCGCCCGAGAGCGTGACGTTGATCTGCACCACCGACGCCAGCGGCTGCGTGTCACCGTTCGGCAGCACCAAGAGGCTCCTGCGCACCGCGCGCGCGTCGCGCAGGGCGGCGCCGGGATGGAGGACGAGATCGGCGCCCGGCGCGTCGATGCCCGCGTCGCAGCGGTCGTCGACGCGGTCGAAGAGCGGACGGCCCGCGGCGCTGCCGCCCGCGTCGCCGTCGGCGATGACCCGCAGGGCGCGCAGCTGCAGCGCCAAGCGCGCGCAGCGGCGCTGGAAGGCCGCGCGCGGCACGCGGCCGCGCGCCTCGCGGTCGACGACGTTGAGGTTCACCCGCCGCAGCACCGTCCACGGCGTCTCGACCAGCCCGTAGGCGTCGCTCGCGTCGAGATCGACGCGGTCGATCACCCGGCCCATCGGATCGGCCGCCGCGGTGCCGAGCGCCACCAGCACCGGCGCCATGCGCAGGCGCACGCGCGGCGCGCGCGCCGGACGCAGGCCGTGGTCGGAGACGACCAGCAGCAGCGCGTCGTCGCCGATCGCGCCCCACAGCTGGCCGAGGTGGCGGTCGAGATGGCGCAAGAGACTCGGGATCAGCGCGCCGACGCGGGCGACGGTCGTCGGCTCGATCTGCCACAGCGCGCGGTCGAACGACGCCGGGTCGTAGTACTTGTAGGTGCGGTGGGCGGCGTCGTCGACGCTGCGCTGGTAGAGCATCAGCAGACGCGGATCGTCGCGCCGCACGACCTGGTCGACCGCCGCGAAGACGCGATCGATCTCGGTCAGCGGGCGCGCGTAGACCGGCAGGCGCAGGCGCTCGGAGTCGCCGTCGGGCAGGCGCGGCCAGTCGTCGCCCATGCGCCACGGGCCGGAACCGTCGGGCCGCAGGGCGTGGGGCGCGAGCGCGCGCTGGATTTCGGCAGCCGCCACCGCCGGCCGCACCCGATCGACCGTGCGCACGTTGACGCGCGAGACGAAGGTGCCGCGGACGTCCTCGGGCGGATGCGCCATCAGCCAGTTGATGACGCCCGTCGTCAGGCCGGCCGCCGAGCTGATCTGCCACAGCGCGCGCACCCGCCGATCGGCGCCGGTCAGCGGCTGGGCGCGGTAGCGGCCGTCGGCGACGCCGACGAAGTCGTCGATGCCGTGGTCGCGGGTGCGGCGGCCGGTGGCGAGGGTCGTCCACACGCGCGGCGACGACGCCGGGCCGTAGGTCAAGAGACTGCCCCAGCTGCCTTCCTCGATCAGCCGGCGGACGGTCGGCAGCTCGCCGCGGGCCAGCGCCGGACCGAGCAGCCGCAGCGTCAGGCCGTCGAGGCCAACGACCACCACCCGATCGGGCGTGCCGGTGCGCGGCGCGCCGGGCGCGAGGACGAGGCGCGCCGTCAGCAGCAGGAGGACGAGCGCGGTCAGGACGATCGCGGCCGCGCGCGCGCCGCGCCGGCCGGACATCGCGCGCACGCGGCGCGCGACGACGTGCGCGAGCGCGAGGCCGGCGACGCCCAGGCCGAGGGCGATCAGGCCGTGGCGCAGCGCCAGCTGCACGCGCGCCGGATGGTCGATCGGCTGGCCGGCCAGCGTGCCGAGCTGGCCGCGCACGCTCAGCTCGGCGAGGGCGATGCCCGTCATGAGCAGCGCGCCGGTCCACAGCGCGGGGCCCGGCGCGCGCCCGAGCCGCGCGGCATCGCGGCCGGCGAGCCGGGCGAACCCGCGCCCGAGCCCGTGCAGTGCCGTCGCCAGCGCCGCGCCGACGAGGCCGAGGAGCAGGCCCCAGAGCGCTGCGCCGTGGACGAAGATCG
>JBCCOR010000575.1:0-3628 GCA_039025295.1 Acidobacteriota bacterium | reverse complement strand
GGCGATCGCGCAGCGCGGCGGACGGCTCGCCGAGGGCGATACGAGCGACGACGCGATCCGCTTCCGGCATCGCGGCGTCGCGGTCGAGGCGGTGGTCGACGACGGCAGCGTGCCGCGCCGCGCCGAGGCCCACGCCCGCGCGCTGGCGCCCGACTGGGTGCTGGTGTCGTCGGAGGATCCGGGCCAGCGGCTGCTCGAGATCGCGCACGCGGCCGCGCCGGGGCGCGTCGTCTTCCTCGCCCACACCACCCTGCATCTGCCCTGCGGCCCGGCCGCCTTCCTGCGCAGCGCGCGCGCCGCCGCGCGCCTGCGCCGCTGCGCCGGCATCCTCACCGTCTCCGACGCCCTCGCCGACTACCTGCGCGCGCATCTGCCGGCAGCGGACGACGATGGCGGCACCGAGCTGCCCGCGCTCGGCGTCATGCGCCTGCCGGTCTACGGCGACGGCCCGTGGCCGGCGTCGGGCGCGTTCGAGAACCCGTGGATCACGCTGATCAACCCGTGCTCGTTCAAGGGCCTGCCGATCTTTCTCGGCCTCGCCGACGCCTTCCCCGAGGCGCGCTTCGCGGCCGTGCCCACCTGGGGCGCCAACGCCGCCGATCGCGCCGCGCTCGCCGCGCGCGCGAACGTCGAGGTGCTGCCGCCGTTCGACGACGTCGACGCGCTCTACGGCCGCACGCGGGTGATGCTGATGCCCTCGCTGTGGCACGAGGCCTTCGGCCAGGTGGCGGTCGAGGCGATGCTGCGCGGCGTGCCGGTCCTGGCGAGCGACGTCGGCGGCCTGCCCGAGGCGACCCTCGGCGTCGACGGCGCGTCGCTGCCGGTGCGGCCGATCGCGCGCTACCGCGAGCAGCTCGACGACCGTCGACTGCCGGTCGCCGAGGTGCCGGCGCAGGATCTCGGCCCGTGGCGCGCCGCGCTCGCGCGCCTGATCGACGATCGCGACCACTGGCAGCAGCGGTCGCAGATCGGCCGCGCGGCGGCGCTCGACTTCGTCCGCGGACTCGACATCGCGCCGGTCGCGCGCTTCCTGCAAACCCTCCGACCGCGCGCGGTCGCCGCGGCCGACGCGCAGCGCGCCGCGCCGAGCGGCGACGGCCCCGCGGCCGACGATCCGCGTCTGGCCAAGCTCTCGCCCGAGAAACGCGCGCTGCTGCTGCGCCGCCTGCGCCAGAAGCAGCGCGGCGGCGGCTGACGAGAGGGCGGCGACGGGTCGGTTATGCTCCCCCCATGAGCCTGCGCCCTGCCGACACGCCCGACGACCCGCCGCGCGCGGACCAGCCGGTCGTCTTCGACGCGCCGCCGAGCGTCGACACGCCGACCAGCCCGAACACCAACGTCGTCACCACGCCGCGCAACGATCTCAACAGCACCGTCGATCTCTCGTTCCAATACCAGGGACGCATCCCGGTGTGGACGCCGCTGGTCTCGGTGACGATCACGCCGGTGCGGCTCGGCGAAACGCAGAAGCGCGGCAAGGCGATGTGGCTCAAGGGCATGAAGGTGTTCTTCAACGCGCTCAACGCCCAGCAGTACACCATCACGCTCGACGGCACGATCGTCGACGACGACGCCCGCTATCCGCAGAACAACACGGTGCTCGGGATCTTTCAGGTCCCGCCCGCTGTGCGCGTCGCCCGCGCGCTGCAGATGCGCAGCGCGCGCGACGGCGCCGATCTGCCGCAGGCATCTTTCCTGCGCCAGCCGCGCGTCGACGCCCTCATCAGCCCGCACAGCCACGTCACGCTGACGCCGACCGCGTTCGACAGCGCGCCCGATCCGCGGGCGCCGTTTATCGTGACGGCCCATCACGCCGGCGGCGCGATGCTCTGGCGCGCCGAATTGAGCGCTGAGCGTCCCGTCGTCACACTCGCCGACGACCGCTGCGTCGGTCGGGTGTGCTGGCGCCGCGATCTGTCGATCACACTGCGCCGCGGCGACGACGGCCTGTGGACGATCGCGCTCTCGGGCGTCGTCGACGACGGCGACGAGACGATCCACCACGACGCCACCGCGCTGCACGTGATGGCCGATCCCCGCTGAGCACCGCGTCCCGCAATCTTCATTACGAAAAAACTTACACAGCCCTTTACAAGCCCCAAAGCGGCACGTAAGCTTCCATCGTCGCGTCTGCATTTGTCTTTTCTGAAATCTCTTTTCTTCCGAGCCAGTCCTCTCCGACTTCCCAACGCGCGGGTATCCCCTACCTGCCAAGAGGAGTGTGCAGATGACCGACTCCCCCGTTTCGTTCAACGGAACGCCCAGCGTCAACACGCCGACGAGCCCGAACACCAACGTCGTCACGACGCCCACCTTCGACACCAACAACACGACCAGCCTTTCCTTCGAGTACCAGGGCCGCATCCCGGTGTGGACGCCCCAGGTCTCGCAGTCGATCACCACGGCCGTACTCGGTTCCAGCATCTCGATCGGTAGCACCACCTGGCGCAAGGGCCTGAAGGTGACGTACAACAACCTCGGCGCCGATCAGTACACCGTCACGCTCGATGGCACGATCATCGACAACGGCACGGCCTACAAGCACACCGGCACCACCCTCGGCATCTTCAAGCGCCACGACCAGAGTGGTCAGACGCGGACCGAGATCGTCGAGGAAGACGCGCCTCACGGCCTGCCCGAAGCCGTCTTCATCGCACCGTCGAGCGTCAACACGCCGACGAGTCCGAACACCAACGTCATCACGACGCCGACCTTCGACACCAACAATACGACCAACCTGTCGTTCCAATACCAAGGTCGCATCCCGGTGTGGACGCCCCAGGTGTCGCAGGCCATTCCCGAGGCCAAGCTAGGCGACGATCGCTCGATCGGCGACACGACCTGGAAAAAAGGCCTGACGGTTCGCTATTCGAACCTCAACGCCAACCAGTACACGGTGACGATCACCAACGGCAGGATCATCGACAACGGTACGGTGTTCAACCAGGTCGGCACCACCCTCGGCATCTTCTCCCGCAACGACGACTAGTCCGCGTCGGGCCCCGCGCCCGATCGGTCGACCGAGGCTGCGCGGTGGCGAAACGCCCCGCGCGGTCTCGGCCGATCCATCGTTCCCACCTGCGCGCGATCCACCGCGCGCGGGTCTGCCGCGCCCATGCCTGCAGCATCCCTGCGAACGCCTGACGTCGAACGGAGGATCCGAAGATGGCCGACGACCCGCGCTTCGAGCGCATCGCCGAGAGCAACGTGTATGAAACCCGCGAGGCGGAAAGCGTCGGCTGGTCCGGCTACGTGCTGACCAGCGGCACGCCGCCCGCGTCGATCACCTTCGAAGACTCGCTCTCGCGCTACGGCGGCAGCTATGTGTTCTGCACGCAGCGCCCGCCCGTGCTCGACAGCGATCCGGACGGCTTCGCAGCCGCGCTCGCCGCCTATCTGCAGCCGGTCAACAACCGCGCCGCGGTGTGGCTCCAGCAGGCCAGCGTCGCCGACGGTGAGCCGCTGTCGGATCTCTTCGGCCCGTTCGCGCGCTTCGGTTTCGCCTTCGGCCCGACGATCGACAACCGCTTCGAGCTGCGCTCCGATCTCAACGTGCGCATCGGCAAGAACGTGGTGTTCTTCGTGCTGCAGCAGACTTCGCTGCGCATCGAAACCGACGCCGACGGCG
>JBCCOR010000574.1:0-3629 GCA_039025295.1 Acidobacteriota bacterium | reverse complement strand
CGCGGCCCGGGCGGCGCATCGCGCGCCCGCGGCCGGGTATACTGCGCAGGCGCGCTCGCCGCGCATCGCCCGCCCACACCATGACCCACGCCGACGACCCATCCCCGCCGCCGTCCGACGCGCCGTCGACCCTGCTGTGCTTCCACGCCCTGCGCCGCGGCTACGGCCGGCTGCGGGTGCTGCGCGCGGTGTCGGCGACGGTCGCGGGCGGCGAGCAGCTGCTCGTCACCGGCGCCAACGGCAGCGGCAAGTCGACCCTGCTGCGGGTGCTCGCCGGCCTGCTCGCGCCGCAGGCGGGCACGATCGAATGCCGCATCGACGGCCGCGCGCTCGACGTCGCCGCGCGCCGCCGCGCGGTCGGCTATCTGGCGCCCGATCTGGCGTTCTATCCCGAGCTCTCGTGCGCCGAGAACCTCGACTTCATCGGCCGGCTGCGCGGCCTCGCGCCCGACGCCGGACGCACCCTGCTCGTTCGTCTCGGCCTGCCGCCCGGGCGCCGCGCCGGCGCGCTCTCCTCGGGCATGAACCAGCGCCTGCGCTGGGCCTTCGCGCTCCTCCACCGGCCGGCGGTGCTGCTGCTCGACGAGCCGCTGCAAAACCTCGACGCCGGCGGACGCGACGACGTCCTCGCGCTGCTCGGCGAGCATCTCGAACGCGGCGGCCTGGCGGTGGTCGCCAATCCCGACGCCCTGCCGCAGCTCAGCGTCGATCGCCATCTGCATCTCGAGGGCTCGGGCCTGAAGCCGGGCGGCACATCGTGAGCTGGCGCGCGTGGTGCGGCGAGGTCGGCGCGGTGTGGCGCAAGGAGTGGCGCTGCGAGCTGCGCACGCGCTACGCGCTCAACACCGCCGGCCTCTTCGCCCTGACCACGCTGACCGCGGTCAGCATCGCCCTCGGCCCGCTCGGCACGTCCGAGATGGCGCGGCCGGTGCTGCCGGTGCTGCTGTGGCTGATTCTCTTCTTCGCCGCCGCCGCCGGCCTGCCGCGCAGCTTCGTCAACGAAGAGGAAGCCGGCACGGCGATCGCCCTGCGGCTGACGGCGCGGCCGTCGAGCCTATTCTGCGGCAAAGTGCTCTACAACCTGACGCTGCTCTTCGCGCTCGAAGCGATCACGGCGCCGCTCTTCGTCACGCTCTTCCAAATGCCCGTAGCCGACGCCGGCCGCTTCGCCGTCGCGCTTCTTGCGGGCGGCTACGGCCTGGCGCTGGCGAGCACGCTGGTGGCGTCGATGGTCGCGCAGGCGCGCGCCCGCGGGCCGCTGTTCAGCGTGCTCGCGTTTCCAGTGCTGCTGCCGCTGCTGCTCTTCGCGATGCGCCTGACGCTCGCCGCGGTCGAGGGCGCACCTGGCGCGGCCGGCGCCGACGACACGTACCTCGCGCTGCTGCGCCTGCTGCTGGCCTACAACGGCACGCTCACCGTCGCGGCGCTGATGCTCTTCCCGGCGATCTGGAATCCCTGAGCGCGCCGATCAGGCGGCCCAGCGGGTCGAACGCGGGAAGGCGTCGTCGTTGAGCAGATCGTCGATCTGTCCCTGATGACGCTTCTCGTGGCCGATGATGAAGCGCAGCAGGCTCGGCACGTTGCCGAAGCCGGCGATCGGGTTGTAGTAGCGCAGATCGCGCAGATCGACGTCGGGATGCGCAATCAGCTGCTTTTCGATCTCGCCCAGCGCCTCGCGCAGGCGCGCGCGCAGCGCGTCGGCCTCGCCGCCCGCGGTCGGCTCGAGGAACGCCGGCGCCACGGCCGGCACGCGGCGCGAACCGGCGAGCGCCCGGCGCAGCCGGCCGGGCACGACGAAATTCAGCAGGATGAGCGGAATCTCGGCCAGCTCGATCAGCAGATCGGGGACGGGATAGTCGACGTCGAAGTCGCGAAAGCCGCGCGACAGGAACGGCGTTTCGCCCGCTTCGAGCCGATCGAAGAGGGCGCCGAGATCCTCACGCACCAGGTCGTCGACCCGCAGCACGTGATCGACGACCTCGCCGATCGACCAGCGGCCGCGCGCGGGCGACCAGTCCATCTGCGCCTGATCGAGACCCGCGAGGCGCGCGAGCGTCGCCTCGCGGGTGGCTTTGAGATCGCGAAAGGCCTGGGCGTCGACGCCGCGATGGGCTGCGGGCATGAGGATCTCCTGTTGGCTGGCGGCCGGTCTCCGCGTCAGTTGCGGGGCTCGAAGCACGCGTGGAAGCCGGGCGCGATCGGATGGCGCAGCGGCAGGCGTGCGATCGGGCCCGACGCCAGGTCGAAGGCGTCGAAGACCACGAACGACACCTGGCACGGCGCCGACGCGTCGCGCGTGTCGTACAGCTGACAGAGTACGACACCGCGCGTCTCCGGCGCCGACGACGGATCGGGAATCATCACCGGCTCGCCGCCCAGGTAGCAGCCCTCGGGCGCCGTCCAGACGTCCTCGACGCCCGACCAGCTGAGATGCGCCGCCTGGTCGAAGAATTTCCGACCGGGCTTGCCGGCGTGCGCCATGCCGAGCATCCACATGTGGTCGTACGACCGCTGATCGAGGCGCGGATCGGTCTGCGGGAAGTCGGGCGTGCGGTCGTAGCCGAGCGCGCGCTTCTCGCGCACCGTCCAGGTCCCGCGATCGACGACGAAGCGCACCGCCCGACCGAGCGGGGCGTCGAGGAAGAGATCGGGCATGACCTCGTACTCGTCGTAGACCGGCCGGTCGAGCTCGAGCACGTCGACCACCAGCGCGTTGCTGTCGTCGTCGTCGAAGGCGTTGATCAGGTGCAGACAGTAGCCCGAGCCGATCGGGATCGAGCCGCGCATCTCGCCGCTCTCGCGGTCGGCGATCAGCAGCGTGCTGCCCAGCTCGGGACGCCACGCGAGCGACTCCATGATCGAACGGCCGCCGCGCATGATCTGGCCGATGTCGAGCACGTGCGGGCTGACGTAGACCGCCACGTGCTGCGCGCTGATGCCAAAGTCGTGGATCGACGACGGCTGTTCGAGGTGCAGTCGACTGCGTTTGACCAGCGCGCCGTCGTCGTCGAAGCGGTAGAGATGAATGCACGGATGGCGCGCCGAGAACGACACGCCGAAATTCATCATGCCGCCCTCCTGCGGGAAGCACGGATGGGCCGAAAACGGCGCGATCGGGTTGAGCCGACCGCCGAAGTTGTCGAGGCCGATCGTCTCGAGACTGTCGGCGTCGAGGCTGTAGGGCAGCCCCTGCTCGCCGAACGCCAGCAGCCGGCCGGCGAACGGCCACACGCTGACGTTGAGCGGCGACTCGATGCCGATGCCGCGCATCAGCTGATCGCCGTCGAAGGCGGTGCCGAACGTGCGGTAGAGGAAGCGGCCCGCGGCCTCCTCTTCGACCAGCTTGGTGCCGCGCACGTAGCGGTTGACCAGCTCCACCGACGGTCCGTCGATGTGCAGCGCGACCACCATGCCGTCGCCGTCGAGCCAGTGGCGCTGGCGCTGGCCAGCGCGGCCGAAGCGCGATGGACCGTTGACGTAGTAGCTGCCGCGCACGTAGTCGGGCATCGCGCCCTCGGCGGCCTCGAGCGGGTAGCGACCCTCGACCAGGCCGCCGTCCATCGGAAAGATGCGCTCCAGACCCGGCGCCCAGTCGGTCTGGGCGTCGACCGGCGTCGCGGGCGGCCTCG
>JBCCOR010000573.1:0-3640 GCA_039025295.1 Acidobacteriota bacterium | reverse complement strand
CCCGCGGGCACGTTGGGATTGCCGATCGTGAACTGCGTGCTGCCGCCGTACGAAGGGCCGATGTCGGCTTCGAAGACGATGTAGGCGAGATTGGCGCCGGTGACGAAGACCGGCTGGCCGTAGTGCGACACGCGGTTGACCGGCACGTCCTGCGCGGCGAGCGGCGCGCCGAACCCCGGCGCGATCGTGAGCAGCGCGGCGAAGAGGGCAAGGCCCTGCATGTAACAGGACGTCAGGCGATGCGCGCCGCGGGCGGGCGCGCGATGGATGGAGACATGCACGTTGAAACTCCTTCTGCGAATGATGGGTGCAATCAGAAACAAAGGGAAATCAATTTGCATATGCCACTTTTCACACTAGCGCGCGCAGGCGGCGCGTCCGGGACGCATCACTGATTCTGCGCATGGCGCAATCTATCGCCAATGGCAAATGTCGTCGCACTTTCCGGTACGTAAATCGTCCCAGGGGGCGCGCGCGCATTCAGCGCGGATCGTCGCCGAGGGCGTCGCGCGCAGCACGGGTCGCGCGCGTCGGCGCGCCGTCGGGTCCGAAGACCGTCTCGCGGATCGCCAGCGCGCGATCGAACAGCGCGCGGGCCTCCTCGACGCGACCCTGCCGCTGGCGCAGTTCGCCTTGGACGTGCAGCAGCTCGGCGACCACGTGGTGTTCGCTGCCGAAGCTGGGCTCGATCGCCGCGAGCGCGGTCGCAAAATCCGCGTCGGCGGCGTCGAGCTGACCGCGGCGCAGGGCGATGCGGGCCAGACTCGACCGCACCAGCTGGGTGAGGAATTGATCCGGGCCGTAGAGCGCGGTGTGGCCTTCGAGCGCCGTCTGCAGCACGGTCTCGGCCTCGTCGAGCTGTCCCTGGCGGGCCAGGAGCGCGCCGAGGTTGCGCTGGGCGGTGACGACCAGCGGATGCCCGAGCGGCAGGAACGCCGTCGCGCGCGTCACCGCCTCGCGCACGTGCGGCGCGGCCTCGTCGAAGCGGCCGAGCTCGAGCAGGCCTTGGCCGACGTTGATCAGGCCGATCACCGTCGCCTGATGGTCGTCGCCGTAGGCCATCCGCGCGAGGCGCAGGCCCTCCTTCATCGACGCGTGCGAGCGTTCGAGATCGCCCTGGTCGGCGTAGAGGCTGCCGAGGACGAAATGCAGGCTGAGCTGCGTGTCGAGATGCGGCTGAGGCAGCCGTTCCGCCATGCCGACCGCCTCGACCAGCAGCATCTCGGCCTCGTCGAGCCGGCGCTGATGGCTGAGCATCAGGCCCAGCTGACGCAGGATCTTGATGTGGTCGGTGCTGCCCTTGCGCGCCGTCTGCGCGAGCTGGGTCAGCGCCGCCCGGAACTGGGTCTCCGCCTCAGCCGGCTGCTGGCTCTCCTTGAGCGCGTTGCCCAGGGCAGAATGCACCAGGAAATAGTGATCCGGCCCGGCTTCGGGCGCCGCGTCGAGCGCGGCGAGCGCGCGCGTCAGAAGCTGCTCGGCGTCGTCGAGCTGACCCAGCTCTTTGTACGACCGGCCCATGACGCGCAGCACGCGCGCCTGCACGAACGGCTGATCGTCCAGCTGGTCGATCCGGCCGACGGCGGCGTCGAGCAGCGCGCGGGCGGTGACGTCCTGGCTGTCGGCGTCCATCGGCGCGGCCGAGTCGAAGACGCCCTCGAGAAACGCGGCCACCTGATTCGACGCCGCCGCCTCGAGCTGGGCGAGCTCGGTCTGGCGCTCGGCCCGACGCGCCTCGACCGTGCGCGCCACCAGGCCGGCCACCAGCGCGACGACGACCAAGAGACCCAGCGCCGCCGGCAGCGCGTTGCGCTTCAGCCATTTGCCGGCGCGGTAGCCGAAGGAATCGGGCACGGCGGTGACCGGCTGCCCGGTCCGGTAGCGGCGCAGATCGGCCGCGAGCTGGTCGACCGTGGCGTAGCGGCGCGCGGGCTCTTTGCGCAGCGCGGTGGCGACGATCGCCTCGAGCTCGCCGTCGAGGCGCGACGGCGGCACCGATGCGACCGCGTCGGGCGTGCCCTGCATCCGCCGGGCGGCGACGCCGAGCCGCACCGGATCGACGTCGGCGATCGCCTGCGCCAGCCGCGCCGGCGACGCCTGATCCACCGCGCCGTAGGGCGAGGCGCCCGAGAGCAGTTCATAAAGCACGACGCCGAGGCTGTAGACGTCGGTGGCGACGGTGATCGGCGCGCCGGCGACCTGCTCGGGACTGGCGTAGCGCGGCGTCAGCGGCAGGGTGCCGGTGCGGGTCGTCAGCGTCTGGCGCTCGTCGTCGAGGATCTTGGCGATGCCGAAATCGAGCAGCTTGGGCGCGCCGTCGTCGGTGACGAGGATGTTGGCCGGCTTCAGATCGCGATGCACCACCAGCCGCGCGTGCGCGTGCGCGACCGCCTCGGCCACCTGCAGAAACAAGTCGAGCCGCGCGTCCAGGCGCGCCGCGCGGCGCCGGCAGTGGACGTCGATCGGCTCGCCCTCGACGAACTCCATCACCAGATAGGGCGCGCCGTCGTCGGTGGTGCCGCCGTCGAGCAGGCGCGCGATCGCCGGATGCGCAAGATGGGCCAGGATCTGGCGCTCGTTCTCGAATCGCTGGACGGCGGCCTCGGTCGCCAGATAGCGCGACATGACCTTGATCGCCACGCGCTGCGCGTAGGCGCCGTCGTCGCGCGCGGCCTGGTAGACGACGCCCATGCCGCCGCGACCGCGCTCCTCGACAATGCGGTACGCCCCGAGACGATCGTCCGGCTGCACGCTCGGCGCGAGCAGCTGGTCGGCGGCCGCGCCGATCTGCGGCTTGAACGCCGCTGCGGCCCTGCGGTCGGCGTCCAACAGGGCCTCGACCTCGCGGCGCAGATCGGGATCGTCGGCGCAGGCCGCGTCGAGATAGGCCGTCCGCGCCGCGCCCGTGCGCGTCGACGCCTGATCGAAGCAGTCGCGAATCTGGCGCCAGCGCGCCTTCGCATCCATCGGCATCTTCTCGTCCATCACGACGTTCCCGGCTCGGGCTGCTGATGCAGCTGGTTGAACAGCCACGCCTGACCCGAGCGCACGAGGCGATGCACCGCCGAGCGCGAGCGCTCGGTCAGGCGCGCGATCTCATCGTAGGTCAGCCCGGCGAAGAAGTAGAGCTCGACGATCCACGCCTGCTGCGGATCGAGTCCTTCCAGGGCCTGAAGCGCCTGATGCAGGGCGAGCATGTCGATCGTGGTGTCCGTCGTCGACGACGACGCGCCATCCTGATGCCAGTCTTCCAGCGTGATCTTGAGCGCGTCCGGGCCGCGCTTGTGACGCTGGCGCGCGCGCGCCTGATCGACCAGCACGCGGCGCATGGTGGTCGCGGCCACGGTGTAGAAATGCGCGCGGTCCTGCCACGACACGTCGGCCGAGAGCAGGCGCAGGAACATTTCGTTGATCAGCTCGGTCGGCTGCAGCGGGACCTGACCGCGGCCCTCTCGGCGCAGGCGCGCCACCGCCAGCCGTCGCAGCTCGTCGTAGGCAATCTCCGTGAGCCGCTCGAGCGCGTCTTGATCGCCCGCGCGCCAGGCGATCAACAAGGTCGTGAATTCAGCTGCGTCGCGGGGCGCCATGGCGGGCCGAGTATACCCAGCCCGCATCGGCCGTCCGGGGGCGCCATGGCGGGCTG
>JBCCOR010000572.1:0-3648 GCA_039025295.1 Acidobacteriota bacterium | reverse complement strand
CTCGTGATGGGTCGCGCCGAGCGCCTCGGCCAGGCCGGCGGCGGCGGCGCGCGTCACCGGGCCGCTGTTGCGCGTCGCCTGGTAGGCGCAGATGAGCAGATGGCGCAGCACCTCGTCGGGCGTGCCGGCCGCCGCCAGGCGGTCGATGTAGTCGATCTTGGTGAGCAGGCGCTGCAGACCGAGCTCGGCCGCGCCGAGGCGCACGGCCAGCGCCACCAGGCAGGCGGTGGCGGCGGAGTCGGCGCCGCCCGAGAGCGAGACGACGAAGCCGTGGCTGCGGCTCTTGCGCAGGTAGTCGATCAGGCCGAGGGCGACGGCGCGCGTGAACTCTTCCTCTTTCGCCCGCGGACCGTGCGCATAGGGCGAAACCACGGGCGGCGGCGCGCCGTCGGCCGGCAGCGGCGCGCCGGGTGCGCCGGGCGCAGCGGCGGCGACGGTCTCGACCTCGGCGGCGTCGCGCAGCGTCGGGAAGCGGAACGGCACCTCGATCTCGCCGTCGGGATCGGGCTCGATGCGCGGCATGTAGCTCGAGGTGCGCGTCTGCAGCATGCGCGTTTCGTCGACGTCGATCACCGCGGTGGTCAGGCGCACGTCGGCGTACGAGAAGCGCGGGCCCGCCGCCAGCATGCGCCCGGCCGAGGCGATCAAGGCGCCGCCGTCGTAGATCGCCCGACCGGCCTCGTTGCCGACCAGGTTGGCGTAGACGTACGACACGCCGAAGGCGCGCGAGCCCTCGAGCACGAAGCGCTCGCGGATCGCCGCTTTGCCGAAGGCGAAATGGCTGGCGCTCGGGTTGAGCAGCACGTCGACGCCGCGCGCCGCCAGCGCCGCACCCGGACGCTCCGCCACCCACGCGTCTTCGCAGATCTCGAAGCCGATGCGCACACCGTCGCAGGTGAAGACCAGATCGCCGAGCGGATAGCTCGCAGCGTCGCCCGACAGGCCCTCGACGTCGGCGCGCGCGTCATCGGCGGCGAGATCGACCTCGACCCGCGTCGCCGCCGGCCACGGCCGGAACCAGCGCGGCTCGTAGTAGATGCCGTCGCCGGCGAGATGGCGCTTGGCGACGAAGCCGGCGATGTGGCCGTCGACCAGCACCGCCACCGCGTCGAAGAGCGCCTTGCGGTAGGCCAGCGGCAAGCCGACGGTGGCGATCAGGCCGCGCGTGCGCGGCGCGATCTCGTGCAGCACCTCGAGCGCCGTGCGCTGGACGCCGGGGGAATAGAACGCGTCTTCGCAGCCGTAGCCGGTGATGCACAGCTCGGGCAGGCAGAGCAGGCTGACGCGGCGATCGCGCGCGCGCTCCAGCGCCGTGGTGATCAGGTCGAGATTGTGATCCCAGGCGAGTGGGATCGTGTTGAGCATCGCAGCGCCTACGTGGATCAGCTTCATGCGTGCATTTTATCCGTCTCGTGACCCTGCTTGCCGCGCGATGCGCGCGGCGGCCGGGATGCGCCAGCGGCTCAAATGCGCAAATCGTGCACCAGCGCGCCGCGCGCCAGATCGTAGACCAGCACCCGCCCGCGGCGGTCGCAGACGGTCAGGTGATCGGCGGCCAGGCGCACCCGCGGGCGCGGGCTGCGCTGCACGCGCAGATGCAGCCGCAGGGCGCGCGTCTCGAGATCGCGCACGTCGATCACCGCGCCGTCGTCGGCCTCGGTCACCAGCGCCAGCCAGCGCGGCGCGAGATGCACGCGCGTGCGGTCGGCGTCGGCCAGCGGCAGCGCGTCCTGACGCTGGCCGCGCTGGACCAGCGCGACCCGGCCCGGGATCGCCGTGTCCGCATCGTTGATCGGCGCGTCCGCGGGATCGCCGTCGGCCGCCGTCGACGCGCCCATCGGCGGATCGTGGCACTCGACCAGGCCGATCAGGCCGCCGGCGGTGAGTGCCGGCGGTCCGGTCCAGCCGAAGCGCAGGGTGTCGTCAGCGACCGCGACCGGATCGCGTCCGCGCAGGATCAGCGACGGCAGTTCGTAGCGCCAGCACGCCCACGGATGCACGGTGAGCATGGCGAGCCGGGTCTCGCTGCGGGCGATCACCCGACGCGCCGCGGGCGGCAGATCGCCCACCCGCCAGAGCGCCCGCCAGCCGTCGGCCTGGGCGTCGATGCCGAGCAGCGCGTCATCGGCGCTGAGGAACCACATCGAGCCGTCGTAGCTGGCGGCGAACGCGTCGACGCGCGCGTCGCACCAGTCGCGCACGCGGCGCTGGGCCAGATCGATGCGGCCGAGGCTGGCGGCGTCGCCGCGCGCGGCGAGCGTGATCGCGTGGCCGCCGTGATCGGCGATGACCAGCCGATGCGCGGGCTGCGCCGCTTCCATGACCGTGCGTCCGCGCCGATTGACCACGCGCACGCCGATCTCGCCGAGCGCCAGCAGCACGCGTCCCTCGGGCAGCGCGACCGCGTCGTGGATCGGCAGCGTGCCGGCGTCGCCGGCGCTGATCGTGATCCGACCGGGTTCGTCGCTGTGCTGTGGCGGTCGGCGCGCCGCCAGATCGAGGCCGCGCACGTCGCTGCGCAGCGCGCGATCGCCGCTCATGCCGAGCAGTCGGCGCAGCTGCTGGTTGTCGCAGCCCTCGCGCGGCGCCGCGCGGACCAGGCTGCGCGCCGCCAGCCGGGCGAGGGTCTCGGTCGCCGGGTTCATCGGCTGCTCCACCAGCGTGGCGACGAAGGCGCGGCGCGCGGCGCGCGACGCCGCCGTGCGATCGCGCAGCAGATGGCGCACGAGCGCCAGGGTGTCGGCGTAGTGCTCGCCGTCGAGCCCCGCGCGGTAGGCCAGCAGCGCCGCGGCGGTGGGATCGACGCTGGGCGCGTTGTCGACCATCTCGAGACCGAGCTGGATCCAGCGCCGCGCCCGCGGATGGTAGGCGCGCAGGGGCTCGACGGTGCGCACCGCCGCCAGGTAGTCGCCGCTGCGGGCCAGATGCTCGGCCCAGCGCAGGCGCAGCACGTCGGCGCGCGCCGGATCGATGCGCGCCAGCGCCAGCACGGCGTCGGCGAACGCGCCCGCGCGTCGGGCGAGGCGCACGGCGCGGTCGACCTCGCCGGCCTGGAACCACAGCCGCACCGCCAGTCCCGCGGGCAGGCGGCGGGCTTCGGCGATCTCCGCCGCCAGCCGCAGGCGCCCGTGGCGCTCGAGCAGCGCGACCGCTTCCTCGCTGGCGCCCAGCAGCTCGGCGAGGACGAAGGCCGCTTCGTCGATCTTGCCCTGCGCCACGAGCTGCTCGTAGGCGCGGCGGTAGCGCATCTCGAGCGCGAGATACAGGCCGAGATGACCGCCGAGCAGGCGCGCGCCGCCCCCGCGCCGGGCGCGGATGTCGAGTGTCTCGCGCCGCGGTGGCAGGCCGAGCGCGAGCCGGTCGACGCCGGCGGCGTCGTCGCCGCTGCCGAGCGGCACCGCCCGGCGCAGCGCCTCGTCGAGCTCGCCGTGGTCGAAGAGCGCCAGCACCCGCGCCAGGTAAAACGCCTGGCGCCGGCCGATGCGCTCGGCCAGCTGGCTGGTCATCACCGCGTGCTCGACGGCGCGACGCGCCAGCGCCCGAAGGCGATCGAGGCCGCCCGGCGCGGCGTCCGTCGGCGCTCCGACGCCATCGGCGGACCCATCGGCGCCGCCGGCGCCGGCCAGCGCCGACGCGTCGGCGTCCTCG
>JBCCOR010000571.1:0-3654 GCA_039025295.1 Acidobacteriota bacterium | reverse complement strand
GCGCGCGCGCCGGGCGCGCGGCACGACGTCGCGGGCACGCGCGCGGCCCTCGCTGAGGCGCGCGCGGCGACGCGGCTGCTGACGATCGCCTGCAGCGCGCAGTGGCTCGTGCTGCTGATCGTCGCGCCGCCGGCGCTGCGGTTCCTCGGCGGCGCACGCGCGTGGCCGTGGCTGATCGGGCTGGCGCTGGCGCTGCATCTGCTGGCTGCGTTCGCCCTGTGGCGCGCCCATCGGCGTTTGCGCGCGCGGTCGATCGCGATCGTGACGGTCGACGACGTCGTCGCGGCGCTGCTCTTTCCACCCGCGCTGTGGGCGCTGCCGCGGCGGCTGACGACCGCCGCGGTCGGCGACGCGTTCTCATCCCTGGCGGTGCGCGCCGCCCTGATGCCGCGTCGTCCGCCGGTCGGTGCGCTGCGCCGGCAATACGCCGCGGCGCGCGATGGCGGCGCGGCCGACGAAGCGTCGGCGCTGCGCGCGCTGGCCGCGGCGGTCGACGTTGCGCCCGAGACCCTCGATCGTCCGCCGCCGCGCCGCGATCTGACGGCGTCGTCGTGGTGTCCCGCGTGCGCGGGCGATTTTCGCGCGGGCATCGACCGCTGCGCGCCGTGCGACTGCGCGCTGTGGCCGTATCCCGCGCGCGCAGCGTCGGTCGACGAGAATCGTTCAGGCGGCGCGCTGCGCATCGATCCGAGCTAGGATCACAGCATGCGACGTCCCGATGTCCGCCGTCGATCGATTCTGCTCGTGCCGCTCGCGCTGCTGCTCGGCGCGCTCGCCTGCGGCGGACCGCCCAGCGACGGCGACGCCGATGCGCCCGCGCAGGCCGCATCGGTCGACGAGCCGCGCCTGGTCGTGCTCTACGCCACCTGCACCGTCAAGCCGTACATGCTCGCGCCCTACGACCCCGCGGTCGGCTACACGCCGAGCCTGGCGCGCTTCGCCGCCGAGAGCGTGACGTTTCCGCACCATCGCTCCGAGTCGGGGCAGTCGGGACCGGCGTTCGCCACGCTCTTCGGCGGCGTGCAGGCCGATCGCCACGGCGTCTACGGTCATCCGACGCCGATCGATCCCGACGACGTCACGCTGATCACCGCGCACTTCGCGAACGCCGGCTGGGACGTCCACACCTGGCTCGAGCATCCGATGGCGAGCGCCGCGCTCGGCTACGCGGCCGGCACGCCGGAGAACCAGCGCTACGATCACAAGCTGACCGCCGAGGATCCGGTTTTCGCCGGCGTGCTCGCGCGCCTGGCCGCCGATCCGAGCTACCGCGCGCTCGTGGTGACCAACTTCACCGTCACCCACGGCCCATATCAGCGCGCGCCGCTCGACGCTTTCTGCGCCGACCACGGCGACCGCTGCGGCGCGTACACCGACGATCCCGCAGGCTTCGACTTCCTGGCCGACTTCTACCAGCGCGCGCACGCCTTCCTGTCGTACGACTTCGAGGCGACGGCGGAGTTCGCCGGTTTGGCGTCGGCGCAGTGGCCGCAGCTGGCGGCCGTGGTCGAATTGCTCTACCGCGCCAACGTCGCCAACCTCGACCGCCTCTTCGGCGCGGTCGTCGACGCGGTCGACGACGCCGGCCTGCGCGACGCGTCGGTGATCGCCTTCACCGCCGATCACGGCGAGACGCTCTTCCGCGACGGCACGCTCTTCAAGTGGACCCACGGCCATCAGCTCGCGCCCGAGGTGTTGGCCGTGCCGTTCATCCTCCGCGCGCCCGGCCGCGCCGAACCGGGAACCGTCTACGGCGGCATCAGCCGCTCGATCGACGTCCTGCCGACGCTGGCCGGCCTCGTCGGCCTGATGCCGCTGCCGCCGCCGCTCGACGGCGCGGGCGACGTCGACGATCCGCTCGGGCCGCACGCCGTCGTCGGCCGCGACCTCGCGCCCGCGCTGCGCGGCGAGATGCCGCCGCCGGCGCTGCGCGCCTTCAGCCACACCAGCCTGCTGGCCGAAGCCGTGGTCGAGGCGTCGCGGCGCTGGGGCCTGATGCATCGCTACTATCCGCGCGTCGACGTCGATCTGATCTGGGCCGCGGTGCACGCCGAGGGCGACGACGGCGTCGACCGCGTGGCGCAGCTGCGGCGCACGCCCGAGGACCGCATCGTGCCGCACCTGTTCGAGATCGCCGACGATCGCTACGAGCAGCGTGACCGCTACGACGCGCAGGATCGCACCCAGCGTCGACTGCTGCGCGATCTCAAGACCTACCGCGATCGCATGATCACGATCTACCACGAGCGCCACGCCGACGCGCCGCAGCTCGACGACGCGCATCAGCGCGAGCTGCTCGACAGCCTGGGCTACATCGGCGGCTGATGGGCGGCGGCTGACCCGGCCGGGCCGCGCGCGGCCCGGCTCAGGGCCGGACGACGGTGCGCACGGTCGCGTCGGGCCGGTCGACCTCGACCGTCAGCGCGTCGAAATCGGCGTCGTCGAGATCGTCCTCGACGTAGAACGTCAGCGTCCACTGGTTGCGCAGCTCGGCGCGGATCTGGTCGTAGGCGGCGGTCAGCGCCGTCTCCTCCTCAACCAGGAACAGCCGGCCGCCGGTCTCGCGCGTGATGCGGCGCAGCTGGCGCTCGGGCAGGTTGCGCGCGAAGCCGTCGAGCGCGCCCAGGCCGATCAGATAGACCGCCACGCCGGCGCGACGCGCGGCGCGGATCACGTCCTTCGGGCCGAAGCGGCTGTCGCGGTCGTCGCCGTCGGTGAGCACCACCAGCGCGCGCCGGCCGTCGGACGCCGCGTCGAACTGCAGCAGCGAGAACGTCAGCGCGTCGTAGAGCGCGGTCGCGCCGCGCGCGTCGAGGCCGTTGAGGCCGCTGAGCAGCGTCGGCAGCTCGAGGGTCCAGCCGCGGCGCAGGCGCGGGCGGTCGGCGAAGTCGGCGACGAAGGCGCGATCGCCGTCGCGCAGCACGTTGCCGAGAAAGCCGATCGCGGCGCGCTGGGTGATCGGCAGCAGCAGCGTCATGCTGCCCGAGCTGTCGATCACCAGGCCCATCGCCAGCGGCACGTCGTCGGCGCCGGCGACCGAGGCGATCGCCACCGGCTTGCCGTCGCGGCGCAGGGTGAACGCGTCGCGCGGCAGATCGCGCAGCGGCGTGCCGTCGGCGCCGACCACCACCGCGTGCACGCTGGCGAGGTTGACCTCGACGTCGTCGATCAGCGGCGCGCCGACCACCGCCACGGTGTCGATCGTGCGGCCGTCGGTGAGCGCGGCCGCGACCCGCACGTAGTCGAGCGCCGCCGCGGCATCGCCGGCGGGCGAGGCCGGGCGCGTGTCGGGCGCCAGGCGGAAGCGGAAGGGCGGCGCGCTGCGGGTCTCGAGCACCGGACCGCCGCGGTCGACCGTGACCGCGCGCAGGGCGCCGTCGGCGGGCACGCCGACCGTGGCCTCGACGTTCAGCGCGCCGTCGCCGGCGACGGTCAGCGCGTCGATCGTCACCCGGAACGGCCGATCGCGGGCGTTGACCTCGAGCGCGTCCTCGCCGACGGTCAGGCCGTTGCGGTCGAGCGCGACCGCGCGCACGGTCTGGAGCCGCGGCGGATCGGCGAAGTCGAGCCGCGCGGTGAAGGGCGGGCGGCCGTCGGACGCGACCTCGACGTCGTCGAGATAGAAGAGCACGCGGTTGATGCCCGGCACGCTGG
>JBCCOR010000570.1:0-3662 GCA_039025295.1 Acidobacteriota bacterium | reverse complement strand
GCCTCGTCGACGGCCTGCCCGGCCGCGCGCTGGCCGGTCGTCGGGCGGAGATCCGCGCCCAGCACGCGGTGATGTGCTTGAAGCTTGGCGACGGCGGCCGCGCCGAAGCGCTGCTCGACCGGGCCGGCGACGAACCCGCGCCGTGGGAAGCGCTCGACGCGCTGCGCGACGTGCTCGCGCACAACCGCGCCGTTGCCGCGTATGCCCGCGGCCAGGACGACGTGGCCTGGACCCGGCTCACGACGCTGCCGCCGCGCGCGCAGGATCACGTTGCCGCGCTGCGTCTGCGCGGTCTGCTGCATCTGCGCGCCGAGCGCGCCGAGGACGCCACTGCGTCGCTCATCGCCGCCCTCGACCGGCTCGCCGACGACGTGCGTCCGCTCGAGATGGCCCAGGTCCTCACCGAGCTCGGTCAGATCTACGTCCGCTTCAGCCGCCCGCACGACTTTGCCAGTCACCTCGGCCGCGTCCTCGAGGAGCCCGCTGTCCGTCGACTGCTGCTCGCCGATCTCGAGCCGCGCCGCGCGCGCGTGCCCGAGGCCTGGGCCCGCCGCCAGCTCGATCCGCTGATCGCGGTGCTGCGCGAGGGCCTGTGACCGCCATCACAGTGCGGGTTGATCATTCGACGATCGGCCCAGCCCGTCGATCTCGTCGAAGATCCGCTTGACCAGCAGCGCGTCGCTGCGCTGCTTAAGCAAATCCTTGTGCAGATCGCCCGACGCGCCGTGAAAGGCCCGCTTCGGGTGCGGTGCCAGGCGGCGATCGTCCTGCTTCGCGGGCGCGATGCCGTCCTTGCACAGATGGTGCGCTGCGCCGCCGCCGGTGGCGATGGCGTAGCAGGGCAGCTTCCTGACGCGGGCGAGGTGACCTTCCTCGAACAGCCCCGCCATGCCGCCGACGAAGACCGCCGCGCGCAGGTTGGGCACCTGGGTCATGGCCGCGCGCATCTGGGTCAGGCTCGCGTCGTAGCCGTCGCCCGCCGGCGTCCACAGAAGCACGCCCAGCGTCTCGTCGCCCAGCGCGCGCGACGCCTCGGGAATGCGATCGAGGAAGTGCTCGCTTTGGAACGTGATGACGCGCTTCTTGGTGTCACCGCTGGCCGCATCGACGACGTCGTCGTCGAGCGCAAAGCGGCGCGCGACCTCGAGCATCAGCGGCGTGATCGCGGGATGGCCGCCGAAAATCAGGTTGTAGCCGCGCGTGATCGCCGCGCGGCCGATGTAGACGACCGTGTCGCGGATGCGGTCGGGATGCGCGTCACGGGTGAAGAAGTCGGACGTCGCCTCGGCGTCGCCGATGACCGCGCGCAGCAGCGCCTGCGGATCGCGCGCGTAGGGCACGCTGGCCGAGAGGAAGATCGACGGACGCTTGAAGAGCGCCGGGAACGCGCCCGGTTCGTACACGCGGCGCGGCGGGTTGGACGACGTCATGACGCGGACTCCTCGTGATTCGACAGACTCAGCAGCCGCAGGCCGTAGCGCATCGGACCCGACGGTTCGTCGCAGCGCGGAACGTCGAGGCACCAGCGCAGCGCCTCGTGGCGCGGGTCGGTCGGATCGTTTTCGATATAAGCGAACTCCGCCGCGTGCGCGCCGTCGCCCGCAAGGGCCGCGCGTAGCGCGAAAGCCGTGTCGACGGTCGGCCGGAACGGCAGCGGGCGTAGGTAGATCGTGCGGCCGTCGCGTTTCGCGACGCGATCGCCGAACGAGCTGGCATCGTTCGGGATCGCGTAGCCTGCGCCTCTGAGCTGATCGTCGAGAAGCGGGATCAGGTTGTCGACGCGGCGCAGTATGTGTCGTACCCGCTGCGCCGTGATCGCCCGGATGATCGTGCCGATCGCTTTCTGGTCGAGCGTCCATTCGTCGGGCGCGGCGGCGCCCGCGCTGGTGTCGAGTTGGCCTGGATCGCTCGGGTTGAGAAGCGACATTCGGTCTGCCGCCGTCTTCAGCATGTCGCCCGCTCGATGCTTGCGTTCGGCCCGCTTGCGCTCTTCCTCCGTCCGGCTGGCCGGGGTGCCGTCGTCAGATGTTTTCTTTTCCTGCCGGCTCGCTTCGTCGGTCAGGGTGTTGTCAGGCCAGTCGAGGGCAATGACCGGGATATGCGACGCCGTGGCGCGGATGATCTCCTTGCACACCCAGTCGGATTCGAGCAGGCGCGGCGTGTTGAGCAGCAGCACAAGATCGACGTCGTTCAGGCGCCAGAAGAGCTCGCGCTGAAAATGGGCCGCCGGCTCGATCGAGCACTCGTCGAGGAAGGCGTCGTAGCCCTGCTTGACGAACTCAGCGCGCAGCTGATGCGCGATCGCGCTGCTGTCGACGCGGCGGTAGCTGATGAAGATCCGGTGCGTCGTGCGGTGCAGCAGCGCGCGCGTGAGGACGATGTCGGCCAGGCCGTCGATGTCGGCGTCGTCCACCCGATTGCCGTCTTTGTCGACCCGTTGGAGTGCGTGGCCGTTGAACGTCAGCAGCGACTCCGGCACCTTCTCGTGGAAGTTCTGGGTGGTGTCGGCGACGGGCACGATCACGCGGCCGGCGTCGACGTGGCGCTGAAGCCGTGCGTCGTCGTCGACGAGCGCGGCCTGGCTCGGCGACGCGTCAGCGAGGTAGACGACGAGCGTGTCGGGCGCATCAGGATGATCCTTGTCTTCGTCGTCGTCGAGAAGAATCGGCAGCGCGCGATCGTCGAGGCCGTGGTCGCGGATGCGCGCGATCAGCGCGTCGCGCCAGTCGTCGCGGTTGCGTGCATAAATCCGTAGATGCATCGGACGTCCCTCCAAAAGTCGATGACCGCACGAGCCTATCGCGCCCGACGGCCCGTCAGCGGCGCGTCGCGGGGCGCGTTGACACCCCGCAGCGCGCCCCGGATGTTCGCGAATCCGTGATCGGCGGGGCGTGGCGCAGTCTGGTAGCGCACCTGCTTTGGGAGCAGGGGGCCCCCAGTTCGAATCTGGGCGCCCCGACCACACGCCTTCTCTCGCCGCGCCGTCACGCCTGCTGCGCAACGCAGCATCTCTCAAGCGCCCGTAGCTCAGCTGGATAGAGCGACAGCCTCCGGAGCTGTAGGTCAGGGGTTCGAATCCCTTCGGGCGCACCATCCTCCCCCCGCAGTCCTTCCTCCCCGCCATCCGCGCCGCGCCTCGGTTCGAGGCATGGTCTAAGATACGCACGCCGATTTTTTCCATTCACCTGGGTCCGCGCCGTGCGCATCGCGCGCGCGGCACGCACCGCTGTGCCAGGAAGGCGACTTGAACGACTCCGAGGGTTCGTCCGACGGACGAACAGCAGCCGAACGCCCTTCCCTGCGCGCCGAGCGTCCGCCGCTCGGCCGCCGCGCCGACACCGACCAGCCCGCGCCGCTGTCGCACGCCCAGCAGAGCCTCTGGTTCATGCACCGCCTGGTGCCGAATCAGCCGTTCTACAACCTGGCGTCGGCGCTCTCGCTGCGCGGGCCGCTCGACGTGGCGGCCGTGCGCAGCACGTTCACCGTCCTCGTCGCGCGTCACGAGGCGCTGCGCACGGTGTTTCCGGCGCGCGACGGCGAGCCCGTGCAGCAGGTGCTGCCGGCGATGCCGGTCAGCGTGCCGGTGATCGACGCCCAGGGCGACACGGTCGAGGCGCGCCGCGCGCACGCCCAGGCGATGGCCGTCGACGACGGCCAGCGGC
>JBCCOR010000569.1:0-3668 GCA_039025295.1 Acidobacteriota bacterium | reverse complement strand
GAGGCGCTTTCGAGCCCGGGCGTCTCGACGTGGCCATCCGCCAGCTGATCGCCCGACACGATGCCCTGCGCACGGTCTTCAGCCAAGACGGCCGGACGCTCTGCGTGCTGGCGGCCCGCGACGACGCGATCCACCACGTGGATCTCGGCCATCTGGCGCAGCGGGATCAGGCCGTCCGGCTCGACGCGCTGCGGCGCAGCTGCGTGACCACCCCCTTCGATCTCGTCGACGGACCGCTCCTCCAGGCACACATCGTGAGACTGCATCCGCAGGAGCATCACCTGATTCTCACGGTCCACCACATCGTCTGCGACGGATGGTCTTGGAACACCTTACTCGATGACCTCCGGAGGATGCTGGCGGACCCGGCTGTTGCGCCGCAGCTGCCGCCGGCGGCCGCCTTCTGCGAACACGCGATCGCGCGGTCGCGCGCGGACGTCGGACCCGGCTCCCGCATCGCGGACGCGCGCGCCCATTGGGTTGAGAAGATCGCCGGCGCCGGCGCGGCGACGGCCTTGCCGACCGACCGCCCCAGGTTGCCCGTCCGCACCTATGCCGCGGCCCGACTGGAGCACCGGATCGACGCGCGCTGGGTCGCGGGCGTCAGGGCGCGGGGTGCCCAGCGCGGCTGCACCCTGTTTTCTTCCTTGCTCACGGCCTTCGCCGTATTCATGCACCGCGTCACCCAGCAGGAGGAGATCGTCGTCGGCATGACCGCGGCAGGTCAGCTCGACGCGGATCAGCAGGCGCTCGTCGGCCACTCGGTCCACCTGCTGCCGCTGCCGCTGCGCGTCGATCCTCAGGCCGACATCGAGACCCTGCTGTCCACGGTCAACCGTGCGGTGCTCGATGCATTCGAGCATCGCCAGGTGACGCTTCTCGAGATTCTGGCGCACAGCGACCGGCCGCGGGATCCGAGTCATCTCGCCGTGATGCCGGTGCGCTTCAATCTCGGGCGAGAGATCGACGAGGAGGTGGCTGATTTCGGCGGCGTCCAGGCCGATCTGTTCACGAATCAGCGACGCTTCGAGATCTTCGAGCTCTTTCTCGACGCGCGTGCGTCGCGCGGCGGTCTGACCGTCGAGTGCTACTACAACACCGATCTCTTCGATGCCGAGACCATCCATCGCTGGTTGGCCGGTTTGGAAGCGCTGCTCCGATCGATGGTCGACGCGCCGCACGGTCAGCCTGTCGCCGCCCTCGCGATGGCCTCCCGAGCCGAGCGGGATCGGCTCGCCGACTGCCGCGTGCCCGGCAACGGATGGCCGCGGTACCCCGAGCTGCCGGCCGGCGCGCGCATCGCGATCGTCGACCGGGACGGACGGCAGCTGCCGATCGGCGTCGAGGGCACGGTGCAGATCCTCGCCGACGACGTCTCGGCGCCGCGCCGGCGAACCGGCGTCCGGGGCCGCCATCGGGCCGACGGTTCGATCGAGATCGTCGGCAGGGCCGCGAACCGCGTGTCGATCCGCGGATTCAGCTTCCAGCTCGAGGCGCTCGAGAGGGTGCTGGTCGAGCATCCCGCGGTGCAGGACGCCGTCGCCGCCGTGCGCGAGGACGCCGACGGGCTCTCGGCCTGCGCGGCCTGGCTCGTGCCGGTATCGGGATCGGAGCCTGATCTCGATGACGTTCGCGCGTTCCTCCGAGATCGGCTTCCAGGCTACATGGTGCCGACCCGCTACGCGCTCGTCGAGGCACTGCCCCGTACTGCCCACGGCGCACCCGACCGCGACGCGCTGGCACGCTTCGCACCTCCGGCCGAGGATCCTGGATTGCCCAGCGCGGTCGAGCGCACGGTGCTCGCCGTGTGGCGCGACCTCCTGCCGCGTGCGCCGATCGCGCTGTCCGACGACTTCTTCGCGCTCGGGGGCAGCTCGCTGCTCGCTGCACGCATGGCGCGCGAGATCCACCGTCGCCTCGGGATCGCCGTGTCGCCAGCGGTCGTTCTTCGCCACCGGACCCCCGCGCTTCTCGCACAGGCGCTCGCTGCGCAGGCCCCCACTCAAGGAGAAGGAACCGTTGAACGTGACCCGTGATTCAAAAGACGCCCTTGCAGAGCGCCTTCGGCCCCTGGAGCAACGCCTCGCGCGGCTCGAAGCGCTGGTTCGACGTGCACAGCGACCCGTCGCGAAGATCGACTCCGACAGCCCGGTGCTGCCCAGCATGGACGATTTCAACTTCTCGCAGGACGAGCTGCGCGGTGCCGACCCCGCGTCGGGCGCGCAAGCGTGGACAGCCCCGTTTCGGTTCCCGAGCGGTGCCACCCGGGGGCTGACCTGGGATTCAGGCTCGTTGGGCGATCAATTCGTCAACGTTTCCCTCGGTTTCTTGGACGAAACCGGGCAGCTGCTCTTCTTCATGGATGCGGTCGACGACGCGGATGCGCGGTCGACGTCGGCGTGTCGCTTCGTCAAGACCCAGCATCGGTTCTACTACCGCCACGATTCTCGGTCGGGCCCGGTGCGGATCACCGCGACGTTCGATATTCGCAAAGCACGGATCCACGATCGGATCCAGGAAGTGGACGGCAGTGACCGGGGCGTAGAGCTCGTCGATTGTCAGAACCTACGGGTCGCTGCCTACGGCCAGTCGCCGTCGGGCGACTATTGGCACCACATCGGGAAAGCCGTTGACGTCGTGCACGAGCTGGCCTGGGACACGGCGGCAGGGTCGGCGCTCGAGTCGCCTTACGATCACGACCTCGGGGGCGTGTCTCGCGAAATCGTGATGGTCAGCGACGGCGCGCTCGCGGCCGGACAGCTGTGCAAATTCTACGTCGGCATTTGGGGCGGCCTGAGCCTGCGGACGACCGGGGCGGGCTATGCCACCTTCAACGAGTTCGACGTTCGCCTCAACCGCGTCCGCGCGGAGATCTTCTGAAGCCGCGTCCGCGCGGAGATCCTCTGATCGGATCGCAGAAACCCTCGGCCTCTCCTGGCTCAGCTGAGGCTGGCGATCTTGATCTGATGGATCTGCGTCGTGCCCTCGATGATTTCCATGATCTTCGCGTCACGGAAGTAGCGCTGGACCGGCACTCCGTCGCCGCAGCCATTGGCGCCATGGATCTGGACCGCGTCGCTGGCGGCCCGGTACGCGGTACGCGACGCAAAATATTTCGCGACCAGATTGGCCTGGATGGTGTCGGGATGGCCACGGTCGTACAGATAGCCGGCGCGCTGGCACAGGAGCCGCGCCGCCTCTGTGTTGGCGATCATGTCGGTGACCATCGCCTTGACCAGCTGGTGATCCCGCAGAGGCACGCCGAACTGATGGCGCGAGCGCGTATAGGCCAGGCAGGCATCGAGGCAGGCTTGCGCGAGCCCGACGCTGCCGCAGGCCGTGATGTAGCGGCCACGGTCGAGCGATGCGGCGGCAACCAGCGCGAAACCGACCCCTTCGCTGCCGAGGAGGTTCTCGCTGGGGATCTCGCAGTCTTCCAGGTGGAGACCGGCCAGCATCGAGCCGCGTAGGCCGAGCAGACCCGACTGGGCTTCGATGCGCAGGCCCGGCGTGTCCCGCTCGACCAGGAACGCCGTGGGCTGGTCCTCGAGCTGGGCGAAGACGACGAACACATCCGCCCGTCGGCCGAAGCTGATCCATTTCTTCCGCCCGTCGAGAACATAGCCGCTGTCGCTCCGTCGGGCGCGGGTCTGGACGTTGGCTGCGTC
>JBCCOR010000568.1:0-3675 GCA_039025295.1 Acidobacteriota bacterium | reverse complement strand
CTCGGCCGCTGCGGCCTCGGCGTCGTCGAGCACGCTGTCGTTCGCCAGCGCCGCCGCCAGCGCGTCGGCCAGCGCGTCGAGCAGCGCCAGCGCGTCGGCCAGCGCCGAAGCGTCGTCGGAAGCCACCGCCAACAGCCTCGCGCTTGCCGTGTCCGCCGCCGCCGCCGGCTGCAGCGGCGACTGCCAGGGCGACCTCTGCTGCGCCGTCGGCGTCTTCACCCGCGCGCAGCTGGCCGTCCAGCTGGTGGCCGCCAAGTTCGGCAGCGACTTCGTGCCGCCGAAGGCGACCGGCATCTTCGCCGATCTGTCGACCAACCACTGGGCCGCGCCGTACGCCGAGTACCTGTACCGCGAAGGCGTGGTCTTCGGCTGCGACAGCCGCAACTTCTGCGCCGACCAGGCGATGAAGCGCAGCGAGCTCGCCGAGCCGGTGCTCAAGGCCGCGTATGGCAGCCGCTACCAGCCGTCGAAGGCGTCGGGCCTGTTCTTCGATCTCAACAAGGCGGATCCCAAGAGCGACTTCTCCGAGGATCTCGCCAAGCGCAACGCGATCGAAGGCTGTGCTGCCGACATGTTCTGCCCGAACGAGAAGCTGCAGAAGGGTGAAGCGCTGCAGGCCCTGAACGCGACGTTCAACGCCCAGCCGGCCTGCCGCCTCGGCGTCGCGCCGTAACCCTCGCCTTGCCGCCGCCGCGATCTTCGATCGCGCGATCCGCGCCCGCGACGCACTGTCGCGGGCGCGTTTTTCTTGATGGTTGCGCAAAAAGGGCGATTAGGATGGGACATGTCCGACGCCACAGTCGATGCCGATCTGCACCGCCAGATCGTCGCCCACGCCCTGCTCACCGGCCTGACGCCGCTGATCCCCATCCCCTTCCTCGACGACCAAATCCGCGACGTGCTGCGCCGTCGGATGGTGCGTCAGATCGATGCGCGGCGCGACGGCGCACCCCATTCGCCGCTCGACGACAGCGGGGTTCGCGTGCTGGCGGAGGGCGTGCCGTCGCGCGCGGCGCAGCGCGGCTGCATGCTCGGCGCGCTGCTCGCCGGCGCGCTCTACATCGCCCGCAAGCTGTTCACGCGCGTGATGCGCAAGATCTTCTTTCTGTTCACGTTGCGCGATACCGCGCGCACCTTCACCGACACCTATCAGCTCGGCTGGCTGGTGCATCGCGCGCGTCACGATCAGGCCTTTCAGCAGCGCGATCCGCGGGCCGTACGCCACGCAATCGAACGCACGCTGGCCGAGGTCGATCCCAGTCCCACGCGCCGCACGGTGCAGGGCGTGCTGCGCGGCAGCGGACGGGCGCTGCGCCGTGCCGCGCGACGGCTGGTGCGGACCATGCGCCGGCGGTCCGCATCCGACGAGGACCGGACCGCGGACCTGCCGTTCGACGACGCGAACGGTCCGCTCGACGCGCTGATCGTGCAGCTGGTCGAAGCCCTCGGTCGCGACGCTCAACATCGATCGGAACTCGATCAATGTTTTCAAAGTCATCTCGCAGGACAGGAAAAAGACATGATGTCTTGACAGAAATTCAGCATTCGGTACACTCCGAACACTTTGGGCCAAGTCAAGCAAGTGCACGACTTGCGTGGGCCAATCGGGCTGAGGACGCGAAGCGCTTTTTATGCTCCGTCCGCATATTGAAAGATTCACATCTCTGCGCACTCAGCGCGCGATTCTGTCCTTTCATTGTGTCAACACCCGATCGTTTGTGGACCACCACCCGGTCGCACCGACGGTCGCTCGCCCGATCATCCGCCCGCAGCAGCCGCGCCTTGGCCACCTCCACCTGCGACGAACGCGCGGTCCCCGCTTCCGCGCTTTTCGTCGTTCGACCGCGCCCACCTCATCCGACCTGGGATTTCGACCTTGAAGCAGCACACGATCATTTTCGTTCCCCATGCGCGCGCCAAGTTCCGCAAAATCCGCATTTCCTCCCTACAGCTCGCCCTCGTCGCCGCCGCCATCGTGGTGGTTACGCTGGTCAGCGCGGTCTCGACCACGCTCTACGTCACTTCGACGATCGATCACGAGCATCTGACGCGCATCGAACAGGAAAATGACGCCCTGAAAGCGGTCAACGCCCGCTTCACCAGCAGCATTCAAGATCTCGAATCCCAGCTGAGCGACTACCAGCAGCGCATCCACAAACTCGCCATCGTCGCCGGCCTGGCCGAGCTCTCGCCCGAAGGCGAGGTCGGCATCGGCGGCCTGGCGCCGGCGGAAGCCCCCGACCTGCGCAACTGGCGCGCGCCATCGGCCAATGGCGCAGCGTCGCGGACCGTCGAGGTCGCCGATCGCGAGCTGCCGCGCACCGCCGCCCACGGCGCGGCCCATCCGACCGGCGAGATCCGCAATCTCAATCTGCGCCTCAGCCAGCTCGACAGCAGCATGGAGGCGATCGCCACCAAGCTCGGCGAGAACCATCTGCTGATCGCCTCGACCCCGGCGGTGGCACCGACCAAGGGCCTGATGACCAGCGGCTTCGGCTACCGCCGCGATCCGTTCACCAAGCGCCGCGCCTTCCACAACGGCCTCGACATCGTCGCGCCGCGCGGCACGCCGATCCACGCCAGCGGCGACGGCATCGTCATTCGCGCGGGCCGGGTCGGCGCGCTCGGCAAGGCGGTCTATCTCTCGCACGGCTTCGACGTCACGACGCGCTACGGCCACATGTCGAAGATCGCCGTCGAGCCCGGCGACCAGGTGCGCCGCGGCGACGTGATCGGCTACGTCGGCAGCACCGGCCGCTCGACCGGCAACCATCTCCACTACGAGGTCCGGATCGGCGGCAAGCCGGTCGATCCGCGCGGCTACATCCTCGACGGCCGACGCTGACGGCCTGGCCGGCGCCGCGGCGTCGGCGCCCCGCCTACCGCCCGCACCATCCCTCGCCCGGCAGCGGGTTTGCTAGACTGAATCGGCGGACCGTGCACGGTCCGCCGCCTTCATTCATGCTCGCCACCGCCGCAACGCTTTCCTGCATCATCCCGCGCGCGTCCGTCCCACGACGGGCGCATTGACGCGTTTGGAGCACGTCTTCATGATCAATACGGTTCTGGCCAAGGTTTTCGGCACCAAGCACGAGCGCGACATCAAGCGCATGCAGCCGCAGGTTGCGGCGATCAACGATCTCGAGCCTTCCCTGAAGAAGCTCTCCGACGACGAGCTGGCCGCGCGCACGGTCACCTTTCGCGAGCAGCTCGATCAGGGCGCGAGCCTCGACGATCTCTTGGTCCCCGCGTTCGCGACCGTCCGCGAGGTCGCCATGCGCACGCTCGGCATGCGTCACTACGACGTGCAGCTGATGGGCGCCATGGTGCTGCACCGCGGACGCATCGCCGAGATGAAGACCGGTGAGGGCAAGACGCTGATGTCGACGCTGGCGTCGTACCTCAACGCCCTCAGCGGCAACGCCGTGCACATGGTGACGGTCAACGACTACCTCGCCGCGCGCGATCGCGAGTGGATGAGCCCGATCTTCGACCGGCTCGGCATCGCCACGGGCGCGATCCAAACCAACATGGACGAGCGCCTGCGCCGCGAAGCCTACGCCGCCGACATCACCTACGGCACCAACAACGAGTTCGGCTTCGACTACCTGCGCGACAACATGAAGCTCGATCTGTCGTCGATGGTGCAGCGCGGCCACAGCTTCGCGATCATCG
>JBCCOR010000567.1:0-3686 GCA_039025295.1 Acidobacteriota bacterium | reverse complement strand
CGTGGGGGGGCGGGTGGTCGCCCCGGGCTAAGACTGGGGTGGGGCGGCGGGCATCGGGGTCGCCGACGACAGAATGGTGGCGGCCCGCGACGGCGATCTGCGCGATCCACTCGCCGACGAAGGCGCCAGCGCGGCGGGCTTTCTCTACGGCCAGGCGGCATCGATCGTCGGCGATCGGGTCAACGCGCTCTTCGGGCTCGACACCTTCCGCATCGATCCGCTGGTCGACGGCGGCGACGCCGTCGCCAAGGCGCGCATCACCGTCGGCAAGCGCCTGTCGCGCGATCTCACCGTCACCTACTCCGCGGATCCTTCATCGACCGACAGCCAGCGCCTGCAGGTCGAATGGCGACTGCGCGGCGGCCTCGTGCTGGTGCTGACGCAGAACGGCGACAACACCTACGTCGCCGACGCGCGATGGGAACAGCGCTTCTGAGCGTTCTGGATCAAGCGCTTCTGAGCGCGCTGCGAACAACGCTTCTGAGCGCGCTGCAAACAGCGCTTCTGAGCGCGCTGCGAACAACGCTTCTGAGCGTTCTGGATCAAGCGCTTCCGAGCGCGCTGCGAACAACGCTTCTGAGCGTTCTGGATCAAGCGCTTCTGAGCGAGGATCCCGCTCGCCCGCGGCGACGGCCACGGCGGCACGGTCTGCTCTGCACGGCGATCGTCGTCGCGCTGCTCGTCGCAGCCGCGGTGCACGCCGACGACGCACCGCGGATCCGCGCGATCGACGTCCAGCTCCTCGACCCGGGAGGCGGCGGCGATGCCGACCGCGCCGGCGCCGGCGATCGCGGCGACGAACGAGCGGTCGATCTGCGCGCACCGCTGCCGATCGCCCCGGGCGACACGCTCGACGCGGCCGCCGTGCGCCGCACGCTCGACGCATACCACGCCACGGGACGCTTCGCCGACGTCGCCCTGGCCACGCGTCCGGCGGCCGACGGCGCACAGGTGGACGTCGTCGTGCGGCTGCGCCCGCACGTCCGCGTGCGCCGCGTACAGCTCGTCGCCGCCGGCGCGCCGACCGGCAATGACGGCGAGCTGACCACCGCCCGCCGGCGCCTGCGGCCGCAGCTCGCCGTGCGTCCCAACGCCCCCCTGAACGACGCGGCGCTCGCCGCCGCCCGCACGCGCATCGAGCGCACCTACGCCCGCCTCGGCTATCGCCAGGCGCGGGCGCGCGCGCAGCTCGATCCGGTGCCGGGTCGCACCGACCGCGTCGATGTACGCTTCACGATCGATCCGGGGCCGGCCAGCCGCGTGGCTGCGATCACCTTCCGCGGCGATCGCGGCAGCCTCGACGACGACGCGCTGCGCGCGGCGCTGCAGCTGGCGCCCGGACACGACGGCGCGGCCGATCAGCGTCGGCTCGACGCCGAGGCCGCCCGCCTGCAGCAGGCGCTGGTCGACGCCGGTCATCCGTCGGCGCAGGTCGACGGTCCGAGCGTGGAGACGGCCTCGACCGCCGGCGACGCGCTGTCGCTCATCTACCGACTCGACGCCGGCCCGCCGGCCGCCGCGGTGACCGTCGTCGGCGTCGACGAGGCCGTCGTCCGGCGACTGCGCCGACGCGGCCTGCTCGATCGGCTGCGCACCCTGCGCCGGGGCACCGGCGACGAAGCGACCGCGCGCCGGCAGGAGGCGTGCCGCGCCGTGCGCAGCGTGCTCCAGGCGCGCGGCCACTACCTGGCGACGGTGACGTGCCAGCCGGCCGTCGCCGATCCGCGCGACGCCAGCTGGATCGACGCCGGTCCGATCGACGCCGGCTCGCCCTCGAGCGACCCGCTCGGCACCGGCGACCCATCGCGCGACACCCGCATCACGATTCGTCCCGGTCCGCGCTTCCGCGTCGCAGCGGTCGCGCTCGACGGCGCCATGCCGCTGCCGGCAGCGCAGCTGCGCGCCCGCCTGACGACCGCGACGCGCGACGCCCTCGGACGCCCCGGCCGCTTGATCGACGAGCAGCTCGAGGCCGATCTCGGCCGACTGCGGTCGTTTCTCGCCCTCGAGGGCTATCGCGACGCGCAGGTCGGTCCCGCGGCGGTCGAAACGCGCCCGCCGCCCCGGCGCGGTGGCGCGCACCGGCTCTTCGTCACGATCCCGGTCGCGCTCGGCCGGGCGCAGCGCGTCGTCCAGCTGCGCATCGACGGCATCGACGGCATCCTCGACGGCGACCGCGCGCGCGCCGGGCTCGCCCTCACGCCGGGCGGTCCGTTCCATCCGCAGCGGCTCGACGACAGCGTCGCCCAGCTGCAGCGCCTGCTCGAAGACCGCGGCCATCCCTACGCGCGCGTGACGCCCGATCTGCGCTGGGACGGCGGCGATCGACTGGTCGAGATCACGCTCGCGGTCGAGGCCGGGCCGCGCATCGTGGTCGATCGCGTGCTGCTGCGCGGTCACGGCATCACCCGCGACCATCTGCTGCGTCGCCGACTGCCGCTGCGGCCCGGCCAGCCGCTCAGCCGACGCGCGCGGCTCGAGGCCGAGCGCGCGCTCTACCAGCTCGGCGTGTTCAGCCGGGTCGACGTCACCGTCGGCCCGCTCGGCGAGGACGACCGGCAGCGCGACGTCGTGGTCACGCTCGAAGAGGCCAGTCGCTGGCGCCTGGGCTACGGCATCAGCTACCACTCCGACGACGGCGTTGGCGGCCTGCTTTCCATCATCCGCGCCAACCTCACGGGTCGCGCCGATCGGCTGCAGATCGATCTGCGCGCCAACCGCCGCGATCGCCGCTTTCGGCTGGCCTACGACCAGCCCACGCTCGGCGGCCAGCCGCTCCAGCTCAGCTACCGCCTGTTCGCGCAGGACGAAGAGCGCGACGCCTTCACCAGCGACGATCGCGGCGTGCAGATCGCCCTCGACCGAATCGAGCCGCGCCGCCTGCTCGGCCTGCGCTACGACTACCGTCGCGTGACCCTGCAGCCGACGGCCGGCCGCACGCTCGACCCGGGCGACGTGCCGCCGGCCGATCAGGCGATCGAGATCTCGAGCCTCACCACCAGTCTCTTCGTCGACCGGCGCGACGATCCGCTCGATCCGCGCCGCGGCTGGAGCAGCGCGCTGCGCCTCGAATACGCCTTTCCCGCATTCGACGCCGACGCCGACTTCATCAAGGTATTCGGTCAGCAGACGATCCTGCTGCCGCTCGGCGGCGGGGTCAACGGCCCCGTGCTCGCCACCAGCCTGCGCGCGGGCGCGATCGAGCCGCAAAGCGACGCCGCGGACGATCCGTTTCTCGATCCGTCGCTCAGCAGCGCGCGCGTGCCGGCGTCGGAGCGCTTCTTCGCCGGCGGCCGCACCAGCCACCGCGCCTACGAGCGCGATCGCCTGGGCGTGGTCGGCGAAACGCTGCTCGATCGCGATCCGAGCCGCAGCGACGATCGCCTGCTGCCGGTGGGCGGCAACGCGCTGCTGCTGCTCAACGTCGATCTGCGCATCCCGCTGGCGCGCAATCTGGGCGTCACGGTCTTCGCCGACTGGGGCAACGTCTGGGCCGACTGGCGCGCGATCGATCTCGACGCGCTGCGGCTCGGCCTCGGCCTCGGCCTGCGCTACCGCGCGCCGATCGGCCCGATCCGCCTCGAGGTGGGCTGGAAAGTCGATCCGCGTCCCGACGAAGATCGGCCGGTATTTTTGCTCAGCTTCGGCAACCCGTTCTAGGCCCTTGCACGCCATTCCCTTTTTCG
>JBCCOR010000566.1:0-3690 GCA_039025295.1 Acidobacteriota bacterium | reverse complement strand
TGCGCGCGGACGATCCGGGCCGACGACGCGTCGCTGCTGCGCGTCGTCGACGTCACCGACGCGGCCGGCCTGACCTTCGTCCACGATCATGGCGGCACCGGTCGCAAATACCTGCCCGAGACGATGGGCGCAGGCGGCTGCGTGCTCGACTACGACGGCGACGGCTGGATGGATCTCTTCCTCGTCCAGTCGGGCACGCTGCGATCATCGTCGTCGCCGGCGTCGCCCGCGTCGCCCGCCGGGCATCGGCTCTACCGCGGGCGTCCGCCGGCGATGGACGCCGCGCCGCGCCTGATCGACGTCACCGCGCGCGCGGGGCTCGACGCGCCTGCGCCGTCGTCCGCGCCGCGCTATGGCCAGGGCGCGGTGTGCGGCGACGTCGACGGCGACGGCTGGCCCGACATCGTGATCACCGGTCTCGGGCCCAACCGGCTGCTGCGCAACCGCGGCGACGGCACCTTCGTCGACGCGACCGCGCGCGCCGGCCTCGGCGACGACGCCGCGTGGTCGTCGAGCGCGGTGCTCTTCGATCCCGACCGCGACGGCGATCTCGATCTTTACGTCGTCAACTACCTCGCGTGGACCCTCGAGACGCATCAGGACTGCCGCTATCCCGAGGTCGGCGATGTGCTCTTCTACTGCCATCCCGACGTCTATCCCGGCGCCCCCGATGCGTTCTACCGCAACCGGGGTGACGGCGTATTCACGCGCGCCGACGCGGCGTTCACCGGGCGCGTCGATCCCGGCAAGGGCCTGGGCGCGGTGGCGTCGGATCTCGACGGCGACGGCTGGATCGATCTCTACGTCACCAACGATTCCACCCCCAACCATCATCATCGCAACCGCGGCGACGGCACCTTCGTCGAGGACGGCCTGCTGCTCGGCACCGCCTACAATGCGGCCGGGCGCACCGAGGCGGGCATGGGCGTCGACGCGGGCGATATCGACGGCGACGGTGCGCTCGATCTGATCGTCACCAACCTCAGCCTCGAGACCAACACCCTCTACCGCGGCGGCCCGACCGGCTTCGTCGACGCGACCCGCGCCGCCGGCCTGCACGGACCGTCGTATGCCGTGCTCGGCTTCGGGGTCGACTGGCTCGACGCCGATCTCGACGGCGATCTCGATCTCTTCGTGCTCAACGGCGATGTGCTCGACAACGTCGACCTGCTCAACGACGCGCTGCGCTGGCATCAACCGGCGCAGCTGTTCTGGAATGACGGCCGCGGCCGCTTTCGTCCCGCGTCGGCGGCGACGCTCGGCCCGCTGGCGACGCCGCGCGTGGGGCGCAGCAGCCTGACGTTCGACGCCGATCACGACGGCCGGCCCGATCTGGTGGCGACCTACAGCGGCGCGCCGGCGCGCTTCTATCATCTGCAGGGTGCCGCGCCGCGCGACTGGCTGGGCGTCGCGCTCGGCGCCGTCGGCGTCCCGGGTGCGCGGCTCGCACTGGCGGTGTCCGTCGGCAGCCGCCAGCTGCGCGAGGCGCGCGCCGGATCGAGCTACCAGAGCAGCGGCGATCCGCGCCTGCGCTTCGGCCTGGGCGCGGTTGCCGGCGCCGATGCGCCGTCACCGTCGCTCGACGTCGTCTGGCCGGCCGGCGTCCACCAGCGCTATCGCGACGTGCCGCGCAACCGCTATCTGCGGCTGACGCCGCCGCGCCGCGCGCGATGATGGGCAGGGAATGTGATAGGTAATGTGAAGCTCTGATCCGATCATCCACTGGAGATTCTGTTTCACCATGCACAGCGAGCGCATCGAATTCACAGGCGCGTTCGGCGACCGTCTCGCGGCGCGCCTCGAGCAGCCCGACGGCCCGCCGCGCGCCTACGCCCTCTTCGCCCACTGCTTCACCTGTTCCAAAGATCTGCTGCCGGTGCATCGCATCAGCCGCGCGCTGACCGAGCACGGCATCGCGGTGATGCGCTTCGACTTCACCGGCCTGGGCGAGAGCGAGGGTGACTTCGCCGACACCAACTTCTCGTCGAACCTCGCCGATCTGCGCGCGGCGGTCGACTGGCTGCGCCGCACCCACGAGGCGCCCCAGCTGCTGATCGGCCATAGCCTCGGCGGCGCCGCGGTGCTGGCGCTGTCGCACACGGTGCCCGAGCTGCAGGCGGTCGCGACGATCGGTGCGCCGAGCGACACGCAGCATCTGCGCGACAGCCTGATCAACCAGGCGCCGGCGCTCGACGCGACGGAAGCTGACGTCGTCGAAATGCAGCTCGAGGGGCGTCCGTTCCAGATCCGTCGGCAGCTGATCGAGGATCTCGGCGAGCAGAAGGTGCTCGACGCCGTCCACCGCTTCAACGGCGCGCTGCTGGTGATGCACTCGCCGATCGACGCGGTGGTCGCGGTCGACCACGCGCGGCGCATCTACGATGCCGCCACCCATCCGAAGAGCTTCCTGTCGCTCGACGACGCCAGCCATCTGCTCATGCGGCGCGCCGACGCACACTACGTCGCCGAGGTGCTCGCGGCCTGGGCCAGCCGCTATCTGCCGCCGCCTGCCGCGGCCGCGGGCGCGCCCGACGCGGCGGCGAACACCGATGCGCCGGCCGCTGGCGCGGTGCGGGTGCGCGGTGGCGCGAGCGGCTACGCGGTCGACATCGCGGCCGGCCCGAAGCACACGCTGCGCGGCGACGAGCCGCCGTCGCTCGGCGGCACCGACACCGGACCGACGCCCTACGATTTCCTGCTCGCGGCGCTCGGCAGCTGCAAGACGATCACGCTGCGCATGTACGCCGATCGCAAGTCGATGCCGCTCGAGGGCATCGAGGTGCATCTCGAACACGAGAAGATCGACGCCAAGGACTGCGACGACTGCGTCACCGAAACCGGCAAGGTCGATCGCATCACCTGCGCGGTGAAGCTCGACGGCTCGCTCGACGACGACCAGCGGGCGCGCCTGATGGAGATCGCCGATCGCTGCCCCGTCCACCGCACGCTGACCAGCGAGACCCAGGTGCGGAGCCGCTTGGTATGAGCGATGCGAGCGGCGACGGCGGTGCGCGGTGGGGCGGTCGCCCGCGGCGTCGCCGCCGCGCTGCGCCAGAGCCCGAACCGCGCATCCTGCCGCGCGAGGCGCATCCGATCTCCCGCCAGGACATCGACCACGATGCCCTGAAGGTTATGTACCGGCTCGATCGCCAGGGCTACCGCGCGTTCCTGGTCGGCGGCAGCGTGCGCGATCTGATGCTCGAGCGCGCGCCGAAGGATTTCGACGTCTCGACCGACGCGCGTCCCGAGCAGATCCGCAAGATCTTCCGCAACGCCCGCATCATCGGTCGGCGCTTTCGCCTGGCGCACATTCTGTTCAAAGGCAACGTGGTCGAGGTCGCGACCTTCCGCAGTCCGCCCGATCCGCGCGAGCAGAAAGGCGATGGCGACGATCTGCTGATCACCAGCGACAACACCTTCGGCACGCCCGCCACCGACGCCTTTCGGCGCGATTTCACGATCAACGCGCTGTTCTATGACATCGCTGACTTCAGCGTGATCGACTACGTCGGCGGCATCCGCGATCTCGACGACGGCATCGTGCGCGTGATCGGCGATCCCGACGTGCGCTTCCAGGAAGATCCGGTGCGCATGCTGCGGGCGTGCGAGTTCGCGGGGCGCCTCGACTTCACCATCGACGCGGTCACCCAGCAGGGCATCCGCAACCAGTGCGAGGCGCTCGAGCGCGCC
>JBCCOR010000565.1:0-3692 GCA_039025295.1 Acidobacteriota bacterium | reverse complement strand
GCTCGGCGTCGGCCTGCGCGACGGACAGCGCCTGCGCCTCGATCGCATCCAGGACCATCCGCGCTCCGCCGGCTTTCCCGCCAACCATCCGCCGATGCAAACCCTCCTCGCCGTGCCGGTCGCCGGGCGCGGCGGCTACCGCGGCAATCTCTATGTCGCCGACAAGCGCGACGGCCAGCCTTTCTCCATCGACGACGAGGACGTGCTCGCGCGCTTCGCCGTCCAGGCCGCGATCGCCCTCGACAACGCGTGGCTGCACGCCCAGGTGCGCGGCCTGACCGTCGCCGAGGAGCGCCTGCGGCTGGCGCGCGAGCTGCACGACGGCCAGGCGCAGGTGCTCGCCGCGGTCAACATGCAGGCGCAGGTCGTCACCGAGCTGCTGCGCCAGCAGCGCCTCGACGACGCCCGCGACGTCCTCGATCGACTCGCGCAGCTGGCGCGCAGCGTGCTCACCGACGTGCGCGAGGGCATCGTCGGCCTGCGCGCGGTCGGACGACCCGGCGACGATCTCGCCACCATGCTCCGTCGCCACGTCGAGACCTGGCGCGATCATCAGGCCGATCTCGCCGTGACGCTCGATCTGCCCGCGCAGCTGCCGGAACTCGATCCGTCGGTCGCGCTGCAGCTGCTGCGCATCGTCCAGGAGGCGCTCGCCAACGTGCGCAAGCACGCGCGCGCGACGCGCGTCGCGATCGGCGCCGAGGCCCGCACCGGCGGACTGGCGCTCACGGTCGTCGACGACGGCGTCGGCTTCGATCCGGCGCAGCTCGCTCTGCATCGCGGTCGACCGCGCTTCGGACTCGCCATCCTGCGCGAGCGCGCCGAGGCGATCGGCGCCCAGCTCGACGTGCGCAGCCAGCCGGGCGCGGGCACCACGGTCGCGGTAAGCTATGACGTTGCGAGCGCGGCCACCGCGGCGCGCGCAACCTGAAGCCATCATGCGCCTACTCATCGTCGACGACCACGCCCTCTTTCGCGACAGCCTCCGCGGCCTGCTCACGGCCCGCGGCATCGACGTCGTGGGCGAAGCGTCGGACGGCGCGCGGGCGATCGCGCTCGCCGATCGGCTGCAGCCCGATCTCGTGCTGATGGACCTCGCCATGCCCGGCATGGACGGCCTCGAGGCCACCCGCCGACTGCGCGCCGAACATCCGTCGATCAAGATCGTGATCCTCACCGCGTCGCACGACGACGACGATCTCTTCGAGGCGATCAAGGCCGGCGCCGAGGGCTATCTGCTCAAGGATCTGGAGGCCGAGCGCTTCTTCTCGCTGCTCGACGGCGTCGCCCGCGGCGAGCCGGCCCTCACGCCGATGCTCGCGCGCAAGCTGATCCGCGCCTTCCAGGCGCCGCAGGCGGACGCGGACGAACCCATCGCTGGCGACGACCTGACCCAGCGCGAGCGCGACGTGCTGCGCGCAATGGTCGACGGCGTGACCTCCAACCGCGCCCTCGCCCGCCATCTCGGCCTGAGCGAGAACACGGTCAAGTTCCACGTCCGCAACATCCTCGACAAGCTGCACTTGCGCGATCGCGCCCAGGCGGTCGGCTACGCCCTGCGCAGCGGCCTGGTGTCGAGCGACGCGCCCGCCGACGCCTGAGCCGGCCGCAGCCCACCCCACGGGGTGGGCACGCCCCACCCCAGCGCGCCATCCAACCACCCGCTCGGCCGTCGCCCCCGCGGCGCGGTCGGCGTAGTGTTGACTCATCGACAGGACGCCACCCACCCCCGACGGATAAGGAGGTACCCGATGAGCATCGAACGCATTCTGGTTCCCATGGATTTCTCCGACGACGCCCACGAAGCGCTGCGTCACGCGATCGCGCTGGCCGAGCACCACGGCGCGGAAATTCATCTGCTGCACGTGGTGGTGCTCCTGGGGCAGGACCCGCCGGATGCGACGGCCGTCGCCACGCCGTATCTGGCCGACGCGATGAGCCGCATGGAAGAGGACGCCGCGAGCCAGCTGCGCACGCTGGTCGCCGATCAGGCCGCCGGGGCCATCACGATCCTTGAGCGCTTCCGGCGCGACATCGCCCCGGGTCCGGCCATCCTCGCCGACGCCGCGCGCGAGTCCATCGACCTCATCGTGATGGGCACCCACGGGCGCCGCGGCGTGCGCCGCTTCCTGCTCGGCAGCGTCACGGAAGAGGTGGTGCGCCAGGCGCCGTGTCCGGTGCTGACCGTGCGGCGCGACGAAGCCGCCCCCCGCACGCTGCCCGAAATCGCCAAGATCGTCGTGCCCTACGACTTCTCCGACGACGCCGAGCGTGCGCTGCAGACCGCACTCGAGCTGCCGACCGCCGACACGCATCAGGTCGATCTGGTGCACGTCGTCGAGCCGCCGATGGATCCCGACGTCTACGTGCCGCTGCACGATCGGTATCAGGCGTATCACTTCTCCGCCCTCGCGGAGGAGGTGCGCAAGGCGATGGGCAAGCGGCTGAATGCGCTCGATCTGGGCAGCGCACCGATCGAAACGCACGTGCTTCACGAGTCCGCCCCGACCGGCGTGACGGACTTCGCCCGCGAGCACGAGGCCGATCTGATCGTCATCGCGAGCCATGGCCTGACCGGACTGCGGCGCTTCCTGCTCGGCAGCGTGACCGAGAAGGTTCTCCGCCTGGCGCACTGCCCGGTGCTGGTGCTGCGGCACGCGTCACCGGACGGTGAGGCCGCCGAGGCCGCCGTCGTGGCCAACGAATCGGCGTCGGACGACGACGCGGCGGATGCCAACCTCGCCACCGCGGCGACCCTGGTCGGCATCGCCGCCACCAACCCGGCCTGATCGCCAGACAGCGTTCCTCAAGACTCCGAGTGACAACTCGGCTCATCGGAACCCGCATCGCGTCAGCGCGCGATGCGGGCATTTTTTTGCCCTGGACCGTCCGCGCAGCGCGCGCCTAGCGCTCCCAGACCGGGACCGGCAGCGTGCGCTCGCCCGTGCCGGACGCGGTGGCAGACGCGGGCTCGTCGCCGTCGACGTAGGCCCAGAGCGTCCGGATCTCGCGCGCGAAGCCGCCCGAGAGGATCGGGAAACGGCACCAGGTCTTGGGATCCAGGTTTTCGTCGTCGAGATGGAACGACGGCGCGTAGCGCTCGCGCTTCCACTGGTTGCGGCACCAGAGCTGGAAGAAGCGCTCGATCCAGGCCGCCAGCTGGCGCGCGCTGGCGGCGTCGGCGAAGCGCGGGCGCAGCGCGCGATAGACCTCGACCGGCATCTGCTTGTCGCGGATCGCGGCGCGCTCGATCGCCTCGAGCACGTCGTAAGGCATCAGATCGGCCTCGTCGGTCTGGGCCTCGCCCGGCGGACGCAGCTCGGCCGTCGGCTGCTGCGCGTTGATCGCCGCCAGCGCCGGGATCGGGCCGGTCTCGGCCGGCCCTTCGACCTCGAGCCAGCGCAGCCAGCGCAGCAGGAACGCTTTGTCGATGCCCGAGAGCGGACTCAGGCCGCCGCTCGTATCGCCGTCCATCGTCGTGTAGCCGACCGCCGCCTCGGAGCGGTTGCTGGTCGAGAGCAGCAGCGCGCCGCGCAGGTTGGCGAGCATCCAGATGCCCGGGGCGCGGGTGCGCGACTGGATGTTCTGCAGCGCCACGTCGTCGCGATCCCACGTCAGCGTGCGCCCGAGGGCGTCTTCGACGCGTTCGGTGTAGCCGTCGACCAGCGCGTCGACGTCGAGCTCGTGATGGG
>JBCCOR010000564.1:0-3714 GCA_039025295.1 Acidobacteriota bacterium | reverse complement strand
CGACGACCCGGCGTCGTCGGCCGTCGGCGCGGTCGGCGCCGCGGCATCCGCGGGCGGGAGACTGCGCGCGCGCGCCGGATCGAACACGACGTCGGGCGCGGTCGATTCGGCCGGCGCGCTGTCGGATGCTGCTGCGTCGGGCGCTGCCGCGTCGGATATGGCTGCGTCGGGCGCGGCGGTGCCGGGCGCGGCGGCGCCGGGCGCTTCGATCCCGGCCTCGACCGGCTGGAGATGGATCGGCGGCTGCGACGTCGTCGGCCGCACGGCGATCGCGAAGAGCACGACGATCACGGCCAGCGCGATGATCGTGGCGAAGATCAGGAGCAGCGGCGGCGGACCCACGAAGCGTGCGAGCTGGCGTTCGAGCTGATCGAGCAGGCTTTCCGGCCGCTGATCGAGGGCGATGCGCCGCGCCACGGCGTGCTCGAGGCGCGGCGGCGGCGCCAGGCGCTCGAGTCGGCGCACGCCCTCGGCGGCGCGACGCAGGCCGCCGAGGCGGTCGCGCGTCGCCGGCGAACGGGCGAGATGCGCCTCGATCCGCGCCATCTCGTCGGGCGGCAGGGCCGCGTCGAGATAGGCGGAGAGCTGCTCGATCGGCAGCGCGGCGTCGGGTGCGCGTTCGGTCATGATGCGGGCTTCGCGTCTCCGAGGTCGTCAGTCGTTGGCGCCGTCGTCGGCGGCGAGGATGCGGCGGAGCTGATCGCGGCCGCGGGCGATGCGCGAGCGCACGGTGCCGATGCGGATCTGCAGCACCTCGGCGATCTCCTCGTAGCGGAGCTCTTCGAGATCGCGCAGCACGACGGCCTCGCGAAACACGGGCTTGACCTGGCGCAGGGCGCGCGCGACCTGGCGCGCGGCATCGTGGGCGAGCGCGTGTTCCTCGGGACCGCGCGACGGATCGGCGATCTGCAGCGCGCGCGGCTCCTCGCCGTCGTCGCCCTCGTCGTAGAACGCGTCGATCGAGCGGGTGAAAAGGCGCTTGCGGCCGAGTTTGCTGCGGCAGTGGTTGACGGTGACGCGGTAGATCCAGGTGCGCAGCGAGGCGCGTCCCTGGAAGCGCGCGAGATGACGATGGATGCGCAGGAACACTTCCTGCGCGAGGTCTTCGGCCTGCGCGGGCCGTCCGCTGAGGCGCAGGGCGAGGTTGTAGACCAGGCCGGCGTAGCGCGCATAGATCTCGTCGAACGCCTCGGCGTCGCCGTAGCGATGGCGCAGCACGAGATCGTGGTCCGTCGCGTCCGCGGGCGCGCGCGCGTCGGCGCGGCGGTTGGCATCGTCGGCGGTGCGCGGCAGGGAAGAAGTCAGAACCGTCACGGCCTCGCCGGAGGGATGAGCGATGTCGGACGGCCACGCGCGCGCCCCTTACACGACTTGGACCCGCCAAGCGGATCGGCGGTTCCCGCAGCGGTCCGCGGCGAGTATGGCACGCGCGCTCGCGGGCAAGAAAAAAGCGCCGAACGACGAGCGAGCCTCGTCGTTCGGCGCGAGCGGCCGGCGTCAGCCCGGCACCGCCGCGATTCCAGGAGAAAAGCGCATGGACGATGGTTCCGCGTCCGGGGTCGGCCGCGCCGCTTCGTGATGAACGTACCCGTCGTGGTATCACCAGTGGTGGTTCGGCCGGCCGACCCCGGGCGTGGATCAGGAAGAAACGTCTGGGTCGTCGCAGCCCTGACGGAACTCGCTTTCCATCTGGGCGAGGCGCGCGCCGTGGCGGTCGAGCTCCTCGCTCAGATCGTGGATCAGGTGCATGGTGTCGCGCATGTTGCGCACGATGATCTGCATGACGCTCACTTTGAGCACGACCAGCTCGTCGGCCATCGGGCCCGACAGCTTGGCCTGCACTTCGTCGAGGGTCAGCGCGGTGTGGACTTGCGTCGGCATGGTGTGCGGTGAAGGGTGACCTGCGCGAAGGGGATGCGTGGAATCGACGAACGCGGTGCCATCGTCGCGCCGAGGCGGTTGCGTTGTCGGTACGGGCGACAGCATGCCGGGCCGGCGACGCGATGGCGCGGCGACCTGGCTTTGATGTGTTGCGCGACGGGCCGCGCGCGTGCGCGCGGTGGCTGCGATCGGTCGACGCGCGGTTTTCGACCGCGGGGTCGGCCGAAACGCTGATGCGACCGGCTACGCTTGCCGCAGCGATCGGCGACCAGCGCCGGCACGGAGTCGGTGTACTGTGATGTGCCGCTCGCGAGGAGAGATTTTGAATTATCGAATCACTGCGCTTGCGCTGATCGCGCTGTGCCTGCTGACGGCGGGCGCGGCTGCCGCCGCACCGCACGCCGTCGACGATCGTCCCTCGGCCGTCGATCGCTTCTTCGCCCCGCTCCACGCCCTGTGGGCCCAGCTCGTCGACGCCGTCCCGCGTCCTGGCGCACTGCCGCTCGACGAGGATGGCGTGCTGATCATCACGATCGGCAGCAAGGCGCCCGCGCCGCCGGCGACGCCGCTCGACGAGGGCGGCGTGATCATCATCACGACGGGCAGCAACGCGCCTGCACCGTCTGCGCCGCCGCTCGACGAGGGCGGCGTGCTGATCATCACGATCGGCAGCAAAGCGCCCGCGCCGCCTGTGCCACAGTTCGATGAAAGCGGCGTTTTGATCGTTGTAACGGGGTAATTGTCTGCGACGGCGATTTACGCAGGAACGACCCGGTCTCTTGCATCGAGAGGCCGGGCGTTGGTACACAGCAGATCATTCGTCGCATGTGCCACGCCGTCGAGGAGTGATCGTGGAGTATTCATCGTTTTGTGTGTCACCCGAGCTTCCCCCGCCCACCAAGGCCGAGCGCCGAACCGCCCGCCGGCGCGTGCGCGAGGCGATCGCGCTGCACCCGCCCGCTTCGCTACTCGAGCGCGAAACGCTTTATAACCTGCCTGCCGCTCTTCGCTTTCTCGACTGGTGTTATGAAGAGTTACGTGTGATGAGTAGCAGCTCAATGCTGCCGTGGGCGATTCAGGCGCCGCGATATATCGATCGCATACTAGCATTGGGTGATTGGCCGTTACGCGCTACAGCCGGCATGAAACTTTATAGTCTTATTGTCAGCATTGTTGCTTGTGGTTGGCTGCATCAAGAGGAAAAGACACAGGCTATGATCAAAGAGGGAGTCTCTTTGGTCAGAACACATCGGAATTCCATTCACTGGCGGCTGCAGGCATATTTTTTTCGGACGGTCGCTGTACATGCAGCTGTGCGGCTTCACGATCGAATGGCTTCAGAGAAAGCACTGCGAATGGCCGAGGAAATTATTCGTGCCCATGATAATTCATGCGAAGAAGGTTGTTGCCTCTATGTGCGAGCTGTTCTCGAAACATACTGCGCAAACCCTGGCGAGACACCGAAGCGATCGGGGCGGATGATCCTGGCCCAGCTGCCTGTTGCGATTGATCTTTTCGGGCAATCAATTGAAGCAATAGATGAAAGTCAGAAGCCTGAGCTCTATGCTTCGGCCGTTGCCAATATGAGCATTTGCCTAGCCATGAGCCCTGGTGTTGACAATTTGCGTACGGCTCTCGGTCATCTTGATAAAGCGCGCAAGAAGATTGCTACTCGCCAGCGATCATTGTCACTTGCTACCGTCAAACTCGACTGGTTGCACGGGTTGATCCTCGCGCGCCTGCACTGCTACGGCCCGAGCTATCGAAAGCTGCGAAGACATGTTGAACCACCTCCAAGGTGTAGCTACAGATTAACCACCGGCATGAACGTAT
>JBCCOR010000563.1:0-3714 GCA_039025295.1 Acidobacteriota bacterium | reverse complement strand
GGGCGAGACGCGTCCAGGCATCGGGCACGCCGAATCCCCCGCCCGCGCCGAAGGGACCGCCGGCGAACGGATGCGCGCCGGCCGCGAACGGGTTGGCAAACGGCTGCGCGCCGCCGCCGAACAGGTTCCCGAACGGATGCGCACCGCCGCCGAACGGGTTTCCGAACGGATCGGCGAACGGGTTCCCGAACGGGTTTCCGAACGGACTCGCACCATCGGCGAACGGATTGCCGGACGGATTCGCCTCTGCCCCCGGCGCGGCGCTGTCATCCGGCGGCGGCTCGGTCGCAGATGGCGGCTCGGTCGGCGGCGGCTCGGTCGCAGGCGGCGGCTCGGTCGGCGGTGGATCGGCTGCCGACGACGCGTTGGGCGAGGGCGCGTCGGGCGAGGGCGCGTCGGGTGAGGGCGCGTCGGGCGACGCGGCGTCGCGCGCGGACGCGGACACCGACGGGTCGGCCGATGCGGACGCCGCGGCGCGCAGCCGCTCGTAGAGCGCTCGGCGCTCCTCCGACAGGCGATCGAGCCGCTCGTCGGGCGTTCCGCGGGTGTTGTCGTCGCTCACGATCAGCATCCTCCGAACCCGCTACGCGGGCTTACGAAGCTGAAAACTCAAGTAGATCTGGCTGCCGTTCTCCATGCCATTGTAGAGCGCGGAACCCGGGGCAGCCAGGAAGTTGCCCATGATCTGGGCGTCGTTGCCGGCGAAGAGGCGGCGGTTGCGGTTGGCGATGTCGTCGCAGCTGAGCAGCACGTTGCTCGTGATGTCGCGGCGGCGCAGGAACGTGAAGCCGGTCGCGCGCAATGCGTCTTCGAGCGCCTCGACGCGCGGCGCCGGCCAGACGTCGGTGTAGGCGAAGTGCCCGCCCGGCGCGAGCACCCGGTAAACCTCGCGGTAGAAGCGGTGGATGTCGGGATAGCAGTGCGAGCTCTCGAGATTGGTCACCACGGTCATCGCGCCGTCGGCGAAGGGCAGGCGCTCGGCGTCGCCGTGGAGAAAGAACGTGTTGTCGTTGCCGTGGCGCGCGCGGCAGAAGGCGACCGCCGCCGGACTCAGGTCGAGACCGACCGCGCGGCCGACGTCGAAGAAGTCGCGGAACACCCGGATCGTGCCGCCGCGGCCGCAGGCGACGTCGAGAATTCGGTCGTCAGGGCCGAGCGGGATGTCGGCGACGGTCTCGAGCACCAGCCGGATCGCGTTGCGGTTGAGCTGCGTGTCGGCGAGCTGCACCGCCGAGAAGCTCGGATGATGGTTGGGCACGTAGCCCCAGTTGAGAAAGACCGCGTGGCGACCGAACTCGCTCGCCGAGAGCTGTGCGGTGACCATGTCGTAGAGCCCGGCGACGTCGCGCTTGTCGGGGAAGACGCCTGGCGCGAGCGCGAAGTAGCGATCCTCGACGATGCGCGGCGGCGGCGTGGCTGGTGGCTGGGTCGCTGGCGCCTGGGCCGCTGGCGGCTGGATCGCCGTCGGCGGGATCACTGTCGTCGGAGGCATCGACGATTGGGCCGGCGCGGCGCGGCCGTCGAGCGCGGCCAGCATGCGCTGGACCTCGGCGTCGCTCAGCTTCTCGACCGCCTCGAGCGCGTCGAGCGCGATCGGGCTGCGCGCGGGCGCGTCGGCCGCCGCGTCGTCGTCCGCGATCGCGGCGTCGTCGGCGGACGCGTCGCGCTGCAGCCGGGTCAGCTTCTCGGCCAGGCCGGCGATGGTCGGCTCGTCGAAGAGCTGATCGACGCTCAGCTCCACGCCGTAGGCGTCGCGCAGGCGGGTGGCGAGCTGGATCGCAACCAGCGAATCGCCGCCCAGGCGGAAGAAATTGTCGTGCACGCCGATGCCGTCGATGCCGAGCAGCATCTGCCAGATCTCCGCCAGCTCGGCCTCGCGCGGCGTGCGCGGGGCGACGTAGGCGTTGTTCTGGTCGGGCCGGCTGTGGCGCGCGGGCTGCGGCGCGCTGTCGACGCCGCCGTCGGCCGCGTCCGCGTCGTCGGCGCGGATCCGGCGCAGGCGCGCGTCGAGATCGGTGGTCGAGATCACCAGCCGCGACGCGTCCTCGACCGTCAGCGCGCGCTGCAGAACCGCGATGCCCTCCTCGGGCGTGAGCGCAAAGCGGGCCCACGCCGGACGCGGCCCGTCGGCCTCGGGCGAACCTTCGTGCGGCAGCCAAGCGTCCCAGTCGAGGCTCAGCCAGCGGGTCGACGGATGGGTCTGCGCCCGCTGCTCGATCCAGGCGTCGGCGAAGGCGTTGGCGGCGGCGTACGAGGCGCCGCCGATGCCGCCGAGAAGCGCCGCCAGCGACGACGTCACCAGGCAGAAGTCGAGATCCGCAGGCATCGTCTCGGCGAGAACGTAGAGACCGTGGGCCTTGGGATGGAAGTGCAGCAGGCACTGATCGACCGTGGCGTCGGCGATTGGCCGCAGCAGGCCGTCGGCGACGTGGCCGGCGGCGTGGACGACGCCGTCGACGCGGCCGAACTGCGCCTGGGCCTGATCGAAGACCATCGTCATCTGGTCGCGATCGCCGACGTCGGCGGCCAGCGCGATAACCGACGCCCCGTCAGCCTCGAGCCGCTGCAGCCGGCGGATGCGCACCGCCACGCGCTCGTTCGCGGCGTGGGTGGCGAGCCAGGCGTCCCACTCGGCGCGCGCCGGCACGCCGGTGCGGCCGGTGAGCACCAGCCGCGCGCCGACCGCGCGATGCAGGAACGCGGCGATCGCCAGGCCGATGCCGCCGAGCCCGCCCGTGATCACGTAGACGCCCGCGTCGCGCAGCGGCATCGCGGCCGGCGACGTCGACCGTGCCGACGGCTCGATCGGGTCGTAGTCCGGCTTGAAGACCCGGCGCCCGCGCACGGCGAGCAGGGCGTCGTCGATCGGCGCGGCGAGCGTGCGCAGCAGCACGTCGGAACCGGCCGCGTCGACGGCCAGCGCGTCGTCGACGTCGATCAATCGCGCGTCGAGATCGGCGTATTCCTGCGACGCCGAGAGCACGACGCCGAGGCAGGTGGCGCGCGCCGGTCGGCGGGTTTCGGCGCCGGTGACCTCGACCGCGCCGCGGGTGACGACGTCGAGCGCGAGCGGTCCGCTGCGCGCCGCCTGGCCGAGCGCGCGGACGAGGAAAAGCAGGCTGTAGAAGCCGTCGCGCTGGGCGATGTCGAACGCGTCGCGGTCGCCGGCGGCGGGTCCGTCGTCGTCGAGCGGCCAGAGATGCAGCACGCGCCGCGGCAGCCGGCCGTGATCGGCGAGATCGCCGACCAGGCGCGCGTAGTCGTCGAGCGCGGCCGGATCGAGCGCGTAGCGCAGCGCAGCGCCACCGTCCATCGGCGCGGCAAAGCGCTGGCCCGGCACAACGCGTATCAGCGGCGCGAAGCGCGGGTCGTCGGCCAGTCGCGCGGCCAGCGCCGCGCTGGCGCCGTCGGCGCGGCAGAAGACCAGCGTCGGCCCGCCGGCTGCGGCGGATGACGCAGGGGCGCCAGCTGCCGGTCGCCATCCGCGCCAGCTCGGGGCGTAGAGCCAGCGGTCGGGATCGTCGATCTTGTCGAAGCTCGTCTTGGCGGCAAAAACGCTGGCGAGCTTCTCGTCGGGATCGACGAAGAAGCGCGCGCGCTCGAACGGATAGGTCGGCAGCGGCAGCCGACGACGATGCGCCCCGCCGTGCAGCGCCGCCCAGTCGATCGCGACGTCGGCCGCCATCAGCGCACCGCGGCGTCTCGTCGTCGCTG
>JBCCOR010000562.1:0-3715 GCA_039025295.1 Acidobacteriota bacterium | reverse complement strand
TCGACGCGAGCCACGTGCGCCTGGTCGAGCACGCGCAGATCGCGATCCGCGATCTCGGCGCCAGCCATCCGCTCGCCCTGCGCGGCCGCGCCAACCTCGCCCGCAGCCATCATCTGCGCGGCGCGTGGGACAAGGCGCAGCAGGTGTACGACGAACTGGTGCGCGATCAGGCGGCGGCGTTCGGCGTCGATCATCCGGATCTGCTCACGATCCGCGGCCAGCGCGCCGGCCTGCTGCGCGACCGCGGGCATCTGGTCGCGGCGGAGGAGGCGATGCGCGGCGCCCGCGGTCGCCTGCGTGATCTGCTCGGTCCGCATCATCCCGACGTGCTCGCGCTCGGCGCCGGCGTGGCGCGCGTGCTGCTGCAGCGCGGCCGCCACGACGAGGCCCACGACGAGGCCGACGCGGTCTACCAGCTGCGGCGCGAGCGCTTCGGCGACGACCATCCCGAGGTGCTCGGCGCGCTGCGCCTGCGCGCGCGGATCGCGTTCTGGCGCGAGGGCCCCGCGGCCGCGGTGGCGGATCAGGAGACGGCGGTGAAGAAGCTGCTGCGGCGCTACGGCGCGGCGCATCTGCACGTCGCGGGCGGGCGCATCGAGCTCGCCGACACGCTGCGCGCGCTGCGCCGTCTCGATGCGGCCGACGCGCTGCTGACGAAGGCACTGCCGGTGCTGCTCGCGACGCTCGGCAGCGAGCATCCGACCGCGCTCGAAGCCTGCAGCGTCCAGGGCGAGGTCGATCGCCTGCGCGGCGATCTGGACCGCGCGTGCGACGTCCACGAGGGCGTGCTGGCGCTGCGCCGCGATCGCCTCGGTCCGCACCACGGCGACACCACGGCCTCGCTGGCGCGGCTGGTGATCCTCGCGGGCGACGTCGACGCGCCCGAGTCCGCGCCGCTCGTCGACGCGCTGCGGTCCGCGCTCGACGCCGCCGGCGACGACCGCAGCGGCCGCCAGGAAGCCCTGCGCGCCGCGCTCGCCGACGGCCGTCCGCTCGCCGACGTCGTGCCCTGATCCGGCCAGGATCGATGCGGTCAGTCGGGCGACCGCCGCACAGATCTCAGTACCTGTAATGCCAGTTGCAACCTTGCGCAGATAGATAATTGTGCATTACTCACAAATTGCCTTAGCGGACCGCCGCTTGCCCGCAGGCCTTCTCTTCCTGCAGGCATCTGCTGCGCGGCCCGTTGCGCATAGCGTGTGCACACCGCTGCGAGCTCGTGCGAGCCAGCGGCGTGCGCCGCATGAAGGAGACCGACATGAACGATTTCAGCGATCCGTCGATTCGCTTTGACCCTTCGAACGAGCAGCTCTGGCAGGAAGAAAGCCAGGAAGAGACCGCCAACCTCAAGACGTTCATCGACGAGAACGCGCGTCCGCTTCAGCCCGAAGACGCCGGCACGGACACCGTGCTGTACCGGCCCGGCCTGGAGGGGGCACCGCGCGATTTCTTCGCCCCGGGCGGCGACGGTTTCGACGCCGGGCCCGGCTACTCGGTCGAGCTCTTCCCGCCGGGCTATCGGCCCTTTGTGCCGCCGGGCGAAGGCAGTCCGGGCGATTCCGATTTCATCGTGATCGTCGACCCGAACAACCCGGGCTCTGGCGATCTATCGTTCCCGCCCGACCTCGAGCGTCCGCCGATCGGGCTCTTCCCGCCGGGCTATCGACCCGACCTTCCGGTCGATCCGCCGCCGGCCAGCACGCCGCCCGACGGCACGGTTTTCGAGCCCGATCGTTTGGCGCCGGTGGGCCGGGTCGACGGCTTCGTGCTGCAGACCGACACCGAGCGTCCCGGCTTCGACGGCGGCGGCAGCTACACCGTCATTTCGGCGGGTGATGACAACATCAACGGCGGCGTCGCGCGCTTCGACGGCGCCAGCGGCGCCGATCATCTCGAGCTCCAGGTGCGCGATCCGAGCACCGACACGTGGGTGACGCTGATCCCCGATACCCGCACCGTCCAGGGCGAGCCCGAATTCATCCTGCCGACCATCCCCGCCGGTGACACGCTCGACTTTCGTGCGATCAACCACACCCAGGGAACCGAGATCCACTCCGACAGCGGCCTGGTGAAGATCGACGACAGCGGCAGCGGCAGCCTGTCGGTGCGCTTCGAGGATCGTCAGATGGAAGGCGGTGATTTCAACGACCTCGAGCTCACCGTGTCGCGCCCCGGGCTGACGATCCAGGAGCTGGCGCAGCAGACCGGTCCCGACGAAGGCGGCGACTTCGAGCGGGTGATCACCACCGAGGGACACGATCACTTCGGCATCAAATACGCCCAGTCGAGCACCGACGACAATCTCGAGCTGCAGTTCAAGGATCCCGAGAGCGGTGCATGGCAGACGATCGTCGAGAGCACGCAGTCCGCCAATTGGTTCGAGCGGTCTGACCTGGGGGCGCTGCCTGCCGGCAGTGAGCTCGAGTTCAGGTTGATCAACCGCACCACGGGCGGTGTGTTCACGTCGGACAGCGGTATGGCGAAGATCGATCGCAACGACGACGGCTCGATCACCTACGCATTCGAGGCCCGGCAAAGCAGCGATCGCGACTTCGACGATCTGGTCTTCACCGTGCATCGTCCGGGCGCGGCGCCGCTGGGCCGGCCGACGCGTCCTGAGATCGGCACCAGCTTCGTCACCGAGCTGAACGATCCGAACACCAGCGATGCCGACAAGCGCGCCGCGCTCGAAGGCTTCTTCGCCGCGCATCCCAACGGCGGCATCCTGGCGCAGGACGAGCTCGACGCGGTGATCAATTTCGTGCAGACCAGCGCCCCGGATCTGAAGCAGGCGCTGCTCGACAACTGGCTGGCGCCGCTGCCGTTCACCGACGAGCAGATCGACGCGGTCGACAGCGCGGTTCAGGATGCGTTTCTGGAACAGCTCAGCGAGGCGGAAGACGGCACGCCCGAGAAGACTTTCTACAACCTGATGAAGGTGATCTCGCTGTCGGAGCAGGAGCCCTTCCAGGGCAAGGTCGATCTCGACAAGGTCAACGCCGATCTCGCGGCCATGCAGGCCGATCCTGAGATCCGCGCGCGCTTCCAGGGCATCCAGGAAGAGCTGCGCGCCGAGCAGGCCGCGGCGCAGCTGGGAACGGGCGCGGTCAACGAATTGGTCGACTACATCACCGGCCCGGCCTTCCAGGATCGCCTGCGGCTGATGCCCGAAGATCAGCAGGAAGCGGCGGTGCGCGAGGCGTTCACGCATCTCGCCAAGGTCGCGCCGAGCGAGACGTTCGATCAGGCCCTGCTCGACTTCCAGGCGGCCGGCATCAACCATGATCCGCAGGATTTCCTGCAGACCGTGCCGATCGACGACGTCGAGGCGGTCACGACCGATCTGCTCAACGAGATCTTTTCAAAGGGCCAGCTCGGCTTCGCGCCCACGACGTATCTGGCGGACAGCCTGAATCATCTGGACGCGAGCCAGCGCGCCCAGCTCGCGCGCGGCATCACGGAAGCCGCGCGCGCGTCGGGCGGTGAGCTCACGCCGGAGAATCTGCAGCTCCAGCTCGATCGGATGAATCTCGCGCCGGAGCTTCACTCGGCCGGCCGCAACTTCGTCGACGCCCTGCAGGAGCGCGGCAGCACATATTGCTGCTAAAATTGCTTCAAACTTAGAAGGAATTCTTGGAGTAATGTTTCCAACGATATTTATTGCTAGATTAGTTGATGGAAATTTTCAAAAAATCTGATAATGACGAGGGTTAAT
>JBCCOR010000561.1:0-3721 GCA_039025295.1 Acidobacteriota bacterium | reverse complement strand
CGTTGTCGAAGAGCGCGTCGACCGCTTCCTGCAGCATGCGCTTCTCGTTGCGCACGATGACCTCGGGCGCGCGCAGCTCGAGCAGCTTCTTGAGGCGGTTGTTGCGGTTGATCACGCGACGGTAGAGATCGTTGAGATCCGAGGTCGCGAAACGGCCGCCGTCGAGCGGCACCAGCGGGCGCAGCTCGGGCGGAATGACCGGGATGACCTCGAGGATCATCCACTCCGGCCGGTGACCCGAGAGGCGGAAGGCGTCGACCACCTTGAGCCGCTTGGCGGCCTTGAGGCGGCGGATCTGGCTGGTGTCGGTGCGCATGACGATGCGCAGCTCCTCGGCGAGCTCGTCGAGGTCGATGCGCGAGAGCAGCTCTTTGATCGCCTCGGCGCCCATGCGGGCGTCGAACTCACCGTCGCCGTACTCGTCGCGCAGCTCGCGGAAGCGCTCCTCGGAGAGCAGCTCCTTCTCCTTGAGATCGGTCATGTCACCCGGATCGATGACGACGTAGCTCTCGAAGTAGAGGATGCGCTCGAGGTCGCGCAGCGAGAGATCGAGGAGATGACCGATGCGGCTCGGCAGGCCCTTGAAGAACCACACGTGCGACACCGGACTGGCGAGCTGGATGTGCCCCATGCGCTCGCGGCGCACGCGCGAGCGCGTGACCTCGACGCCGCACTTGTCGCAGATGATGCCGCGATATTTCATGCGTTTGTATTTACCGCACAGGCATTCCCAATCGGTGATCGGGCCGAAGATGCGGGCGCAGAACAGCCCGTCGCGTTCGGGCTTGAACGTGCGGTAGTTGATCGTCTCGGCCTTGGTGACCTCGCCGTGGCTCCAGGAGCTGATCTTTTCGGGCGAGGCGACCGAGATGCGGATCGCGTTGAAGTCACGGAGCGTTTGCGGCTTCTCGAAGAATTGGGCCGGATGCACGCGTTACCTCCTTGGGGACGCCGCCCGCGCCGACGCGTGATGACGGCGCGCGCATTGGGCGTGAGAAATATCGGGAATCGTCCGCGTCACGGAACGATTGTATCGCTTGTGCGGCGCTTCGCCGACCGACGAAGCACCGTGGATCGCTGCGGATGCGTGCGACACGCGCGCGCTCACTCCTCGCTCTTGAGGAGTTCGACGTCGAGGCACAGCGATTGCAGCTCGCGCACCAGCACGTTGAACGACTCCGGCAGGCCCGGATCCTCGGGCACGTCGCCCTTGACGATCGCCTCGTAGACCTTCGAGCGGCCCTCGACGTCGTCGGACTTGACCGTCAGGAGCTCCTGCAGCGTGTACGCCGCGCCGTAGGCCTCGAGCGCCCAGACCTCCATCTCACCGAAGCGCTGGCCGCCGAACTGGGCCTTACCACCCAGCGGCTGCTGCGTGATCAGCGAGTAGGGTCCGATCGAGCGCGCGTGGATCTTGTCGTCGACCAGGTGCGAGAGCTTCAGCATGTAGATGTAGCCCACGGTCACCTGCTGCTCGAACGACTCGCCGGTCATGCCGTCGAAGAGCGTCGTCTTGCCCGAGGTCGGCAGGCCGGCCTCGGTCAGGAGATTCTTCATGCGGTCCTCGCTCGCGCCGTCGAAGACCGGCGTCGCGAACTTCAGGCCGAGCGCGCGCCCGGCCCAGCCGAGATGCGTCTCGAGAATCTGACCGACGTTCATACGACTCGGCACGCCGAGCGGGTTGAGCACGATCTCGACCGGCGTACCGTCGGGCAGGTACGGCATGTCCTCGACCGGCAGGATGCGCGAGATCACACCCTTGTTGCCGTGACGACCGGCCATCTTGTCGCCGACCTGAAGCTTGCGCTTCATCGCGACGTAGACCTTGACCAGCTTGATCACGCCCGGCGGCAGCTCGTCGCCCTTCTGCAGCAGCTGGACGCGCTCCTCGTTGACCCGGTGCAGGACCTCGATCTGCGAGTCGGTCTTGCGATAGACCTTCTCGACCGTCTCGAGCACCTGGCTGTCGCGCATGCGCATGCGCAGGATCTCCTGGCGGGTCAGGCGCTCGAGCGACTCGGAGGTGATCTTGTCGCCCTTGCTCAGCAGGGTCTCACCGTCACGCGCCTTGACCTCGGCGGTGACGGTGCGATCGACCAGCAGATCGCGGATCTTCTTGTTGCGCTCCTCGGCGAGGATGCGAACCTCGTCCTTGATGTTCTTCTGCAGGCGCGCGATCTCTTCGTCCTCGATCTCCTTGGCGCGCATGTCCTTCTCGACGCCCTTGCGCGAGAAGATCTTGACGTCGACGATCGTGCCCTCGATGCCCGGCGGCACCTTCAGGCTGGCGTCGCGCACGTCGCCGGCCTTCTCACCGAAGATCGCGCGCAGCAGCTTCTCTTCCGGCGTCAGCTGGGTCTCGCCCTTGGGCGTGACCTTGCCGACCAGGATGTCGCCCGGGCTGACGTTGGCGCCGATGCGCACGATGCCGCTCTCGTCGAGGTCCTTGAGCGCAGCCTCCGAGACGTTCGGGATGTCGCGCGTGACCTCTTCGGGACCGAGCTTGGTGTCGCGCGCTTCGATCTCGAACTCCTCGATGTGGATCGAGGTGTAGTAGTCCTCTTTGACCAGCTTCTCCGACACCAGGATGGCGTCCTCGAAGTTGTAGCCGCGCCAGGGCATGAAGGCGACCAGCACGTTGCGGCCGAGGGCGAGCTCGCCGTCCTCGGTGCACGGGCCGTCGGCCAGCACGTCCCCTTTCACCACCCGCTGGCCCTCGTGCACGAGCGGCTTCTGGTTGATGCAGGTGTTCTGATTGGAGCGGCGGAACTTGGTCAGCTGGTAGATGTCCGCGCCGAAGTCCTTCTCCCGACCGGTTTCGGGATCCTGACCGGCGACGCGGATGATGATGCGCTCGGCGTCGACGACGTCGATCACGCCCGGGCGCTGCGCCTGGATGACCGCGCCGCTGTCCTTGGCGACCGTGCCCTCGAGGCCGGTGCCGACGATCGGCGAGTCGGAGCGCAGGAGCGGCACCGCCTGGCGCTGCATGTTCGAGCCCATCAGCGCGCGGTTGGCGTCATCGTGCTCGAGGAACGGAATCAGCGCCGCGGCCACCGACACCAGCTGCTTCGGGTTGATGTCCATGTAGTCGACGCGCTCGCCGTCGACCGTGACGAAGTCGCCGCCGGCGCGGGCGATGACCTGATCGTCGATGAAGAAGCCCTTCTCGTCGATGGTCGCGTTGGCCTGGGCGATGACGTATTTCTCTTCTTCCCACGCCGTCAGGTAGTAGGCAAAGGGTTCAGCGCCGACCGTGCGCTTCTTGGCCTTCTCGAGCTTGGCGTTGGCCGCCTTGAGCGCGTCACCCTCGAGCACCTCGCCGAGGGCGAACTTGCCGTCGCCCACCTGGGTGACGCGGAAATGGTCGATCACGCGCCCGTCGACGACCTTCTTGTACGGGCTCTCGATAAAGCCGTAGTCGTTGATGCGGGCGTAGGTCGCGAGCGACGAGATCAGGCCGATGTTCGGGCCTTCCGGCGTCTCGATCGGGCAGATGCGGCCGTAGTGCGAGGCGTGCACATCGCGCACCTCGAAGCCGGCGCGCTCGCGCGACAGACCGCCCGGGCCGAGCGCCGACAGGCGCCGCTTGTGGGTGACCTCCGACAGCGGGTTGGTCTGGTCCATGAACTGCGACAACTGGTTGGTTCCAAAGAACGAGTTGATCACCGAAGACAGGGTCTTGGCATTGATCAAGTCAACCGGGGTAAATACCTCGTTG
>JBCCOR010000560.1:0-3736 GCA_039025295.1 Acidobacteriota bacterium | reverse complement strand
GGGCCATCAGCAGCATGCCGCCCATCGCGGCGATGGTCAGGTAGAGGCCGTTGTTGCCGGTGTTGGTGGCAGCGACCAGCAGCAGGACGCCGAAGATCAGGAACCAGATGCCGATGCGGGTCAGGCCGAGGCCGTCGTTGCGGCGGCGCGAGGCGCCTCGGCGCCAGCGCGCGAGCGGGCCGCGCGCCGGGCGCACGCCCCCGGCACGACCGGGCAGGACGGCGTCGCGCGCGCCTGCCACGACCTCAGACCGGCACCGGCGTGGTGGCGATCAGCCGCTCGATCGCGGCGCGTTTGTCGTCGAGATCGCCGCTGCCGCGCTTCAGGGTCACGCGATGGGCGAGCACCGGCACCGCGAGGCGCTTGACGTCCTCAGGCAGAGCGTGGTCGCGGCCTTCGCACAGCGCCAGCGCCTGCGTCGCGCGGTAGAGCCCCTGCGCGCCGCGGGTCGAGACCGGCAGCGCGAAATCGGGATCGTCGCGCGTGGCGTGGGCGAGGGCGAGCAGATAGTCGAGCAGCGGCTCGGCGACGTGCACCGCGCGCGCGCGCTGCTGCAGCGCCTGCAGCGCGCCGGTGTCGACCGCCGGCACGGTGTCTTCGAGCAGCTGGCGGATGTCGCCCGCGGCGCGCAGCAGCGCCTTCTCGACCGACGGCGCGGGATAGCCCATCTGCAGCGTCATCAGGAAGCGGTCGAGCTGCGACTCGGGCAGCGGGAAGGTGCCGAAGTGCTCGAGGGGATTCTGGGTGGCGAGCACCAGGAACGGACGCGGCAGGGCGTGGCGCGTACGCTCGACCGTCACGGTGCGCTCGCTCATCGCCTCGAGCAGCGCCGACTGGGTCTTGGGCGTGGCGCGGTTGATCTCGTCGGCGAGCACGACATGGGCGAAGAGCGGCCCCTGGACGAATTCGAACTGCTGATCGCGCTGGCGGTAGACCGACACGCCGATGATGTCCGACGGCATCAGGTCGCTGGTGAACTGGATGCGCTGGAAGCTGTGGCCCATCGCGCGCGCGACCGCCTGCGCCAGGGTCGTCTTGCCGACGCCCGGCACGTCTTCGATCAGGATGTGGCCGTCGGCCAGCAGGGCGACGATCGCCAGGCGGATGACGTCGTCCTTGCCCTGGACGATGCGGCCGATCGTGGTTTCGAGGGCGTGGATGGCGCGCTGGGGATCGTGCGCGGCGGCATCGATCGGCGCGGCGGACGGAACGGTAGCGGAGGCGTTCATGCGGGGCGGGTCATCCTGCGGAAGGGATGGGCGGGCTGGTAGCGACGGGCGCGGACCTCACTGAACGATACGGACGCGGCGCCGCAAAGGTTGGGCGGCGCCGCGCCGATCGTGCACACGTGGCCATTCGTATATATGCGCCGCGCCGATGCAGGGTTACATCCGGCGGCGCCGGGCGACGGGTTCTCAGCCGTCGCTGTTGGCCAGCGCGTCGGCGTATTCCGGGTAGTTGCCGCGGGCGTCGGCCGGCACCGAGGTGGCGAGATCGACGCTGAACAGATCACCGTCTTCGTAGGCGAAGCCCTCGAGCACGAAGTCGACCTGCTTGGTGGCACCCTTCACGATGCCGGGCGTCTCGATGTACTGCAGGCGGACGTCCTTCTCCTGCTCATCGGCGCCGGCGTGGGTGACCTCGACGGTGATGCCGGGCAGCGCCTCGTCGCCCTGGAAGTTGACCAGCAGGTCGAAGAGGATCGCGGTGGTCGCCGGGCCGGTCTCGATCGGCTCGGTTTCGCCGTCCGCTTCGCCTTCTGCCGCTTCTTCGGCGGCTTCCTCGGCCGCGGCCGCCGCGCTCGCGACCGCCTCGTCGGTCGCTTCGGCGCCCTCGGTCGCGGTCTCATCGACCTCGACCGGCAGCGGCTCGACCGGTGGCGGCTCGGGCGCCTGCGGCAGCCACGAGTTGAGCTGGACGGTGTATTGAGCACGCACGTAGTCGACGCGGGCGATCGGATCGGTCGGCGCGCAGGCAGCGACGAGCAGAGCGAGAAGCGTGAGAAGAACGAAAACGAGGGAAACGTTGCGGCGCATGGTGGTCGATCTCCTGAAAATCAAGGGCCCAGATTATAGCGAAGGATCGCCCAGATGGCCGCGAAGCCGTCTTTCCAGCCGATCTTCTTGCCTTCGGCGTAGGTGCGACCGAAGTAGGAGATCGGAACCTCGTAGATGCGCGCCTTGGCCTTGGCGACCTTGGCGGTCAGCTCGGGCTCGATGCCGAAGCGGTTCGAGCTGAGCGTCAGGCCCTGGAGCAGATCGGCGCGGAACACCTTGTAGCAGGTCTCCATGTCGGACAGGTTCAGGTCGGTGAACATGTTCGACAGCGTGGTCAGGAAGCGGTTGCCGAGGTAGTGCCAGAAAAACAGCACGCGGTGCGGACCGCCGAGGAAGCGCGAACCGTAGACGACGTCGGCGTTGCCGTCGAGCATCGGCTTGAGCAGGATCGGGTAGTCGTCGGGCGTGTACTCGAGATCGGCGTCCTGGATCAGGATGATGTCGCCGGTGGCCTCCGCGAAGCCGGTGCGCAGCGCCGCGCCCTTGCCGCGGTTCTCGGGATGCTCGAAGTAGCGCAGCGGCAGCTCACCGCCGTCGGCCAGGCGCTGCAGCAGGGCGCGCGTGCCGTCGGTCGAGCCGTCTTCGACTATCACTATCTCGCGGTCGAGACCGCCCGGCAGCGGTGCGCGCGCGACCCGGCGCAGCAGGGTCTCGACCGTGTGAACTTCGTTGTAGGCCGGAATGACGATCGACAGCGTGCGGTAGTCCGGGATCGCAGTGCCGGGCGAGGCGTTCGTACCGGGCGGGGCGGGCGGTGTGGATGGCGCGGGCGGTGGCGACGACATGGTCTCGGACGGGCTCCGGCAGACGGGCGCGGCGGCGCGCGCGGGTGGACGAACGGCAGACCGCGAGCGGTCGCGTCCGCATTGTACGGGGCATCATTGTACGGCGCATCGCGGCCCTTCGCCCAGGGCGTCCCCGCGCCTTGACTCACCCCGGGGCCGGGGCTACGATGGCGAATCGAACGGCCGAACGCGGCGTGCCACGCGCGACTCGTACCGATGCGCGGCATGCCGGCGCCATTCTCGTTTCCGCACGATCCCATCCCGCATTCCCTCGCCGTCCGCCCGCGGCGCCTCGCACGCGCACCGCATCAACGGTAACGCAGCGCGCGACCGCCGGCGGCATCGACAGGAGCCCATTCGCAGCCATGGCACGCACATCTCGTTCCACCCCCGGTCGTTCCACCCCCGGCTTCGACACCGGCGGCGACAAGGCCAAAGCCGTCGACAACGCGTTCAGCCAGATCGAGCGGCAGTTCGGCAAGGGCGCGATCATGCGTCTCGGGCAGCGCGAGCATCTCGCGATCGCCTCGATTCCCTCGGGCTCGCTGTCGGTCGATAGCGCCCTCGGCCTCGGCGGTTTTCCGCACGGTCGCGTGGTCGAGATCTTCGGCCCGGAGTCGTCGGGTAAGACGACCCTCGCGCTGTCGACCATCGCCCAGGCGCAGCGCAAGGGCGGCACGGCCGCGTTCATCGACGCCGAGCACGCGCTCGACGCCGAGTACGCCGAGCGCCTCGGCGTCGACATCGACAACCTGCTCGTGTCGCAGCCCGACAGCGGTGAGCAGGCGCTCGAGATCGCCGAGGTGCTGGTGCGCAGCAACGCGATCGACATCATCGTCATCGACTCGGTGGCCGCGCTCGTGCCGCGCGCCGAGCTCGAGGGCGAGATGGGCG
>JBCCOR010000559.1:0-3743 GCA_039025295.1 Acidobacteriota bacterium | reverse complement strand
TCGACCGCGGCGCGCGCGCTCGGGGTCAGATGCTGCGCGGCCACGTGGCCGATCACGCGATGGGGGTTCTGGCTCCAGCCGTGGGCGCTGCCACCGAGCAGCAGCAGGCCCAGCGCGCAGAGCGCTGCCGGTCGCCAGCCGCGCGCTGCCCAGCGGCGCGTCGTTGTCGGGGATGCCGTCGAAGCGCGGTTCGTCGAAGAGGATTTCATGCCGTGGATGATACGCAATTCGCGCCGCGGCGACGAAAATCCGATCGGCGCGGCAGCGCGTCGCGATGATTTGTCATCTCGTCTTTCAGGTTGATAGTCTTGCGATCTGTTTTTTATGTCTTATGCCTTGCAGCATGCGTTCGAACCGTGCGGTTGCAGGGCCGGCCATCGCCGCGTCCCCACACGCACTGTTGTTCGCTGATCTTTGTTGGAAGGTCTTTCGCTCGCTCATCGCACACGTTGTCAAAGGAGACAGATCTCGATGTCATTGACCGTCGGCTCACCAGCGCCCGATTTCGCACTCAAGGCCACCGTTGGCGAAGCACCGATCCAGCTGTCCGGCTATCAGGGCAGCAAGCAGGTGGTTCTGCTGTTTTTTCCGCTGGCGTGGACCAGCGTCTGCACCACCGAGATGTGCAGCGTGCGCGATTCCATCGCGCGCTACAGCGCGCTCGACGCCGTCGTGCTCGGCATCAGCGTCGACAGTCCGTTCGCACTCGCCGCGTGGGCCAAAGAAGAAGGCTTGACGTTTCCTCTGCTTTCCGACTTCAACCGCGAGACGGCGCGCGCGTACGATGTGCTTTACGATGATCTGATGGGTCTGCACGGCGTGGCCAAACGTGCAGCGTTCGTGATCGATCGCGACGGCGTGATTCGCTATGTGGAGGTTTGCCCGTCGCCGGGTGACCTGCCGAACTTCGATGCCATTCAGGACGCGCTCCGTTGACGCGTGCGCCGGCCCAGACCGGATCGCGTAAGGAGTCGCTGCCATGCACAATCGGTCGGAAATCCGCGCCCCAAAGGCCGCTGCGGAACATCCCGGCATGGAGGGATCGCGCGTGACGCGATTGGATGAAGAAGTGCGCGCTTCGCCGCCTGGCGGCGCTGAGTTGGACGAACCGAAGACTGAGCCGCGCGCAGATGACGACGCGGACGACGACCGCGATGCGGACGACGACGCACCGCGCGCTGCGGGTGAGGAAGCCCCCGAGGCGCTCTACACGCTGACCGACATCTCGCGCATCACCAACATCTCGATGCCCACCCTGCAGCGCTACAAGAAGCTGCACCAAGATCGCTTGCCGTCGCAGGGAATCGGACGTTCGCAGCGCTATTTGCCGGCCGCCATCGAGGTCTTCAAGCAGCTCAAGGAAGAAAACATCGGGCGTCGCGGTCGACCGCGCAAGGCGGACGACGCGGAACCGCTCGCCGTGCGTCGACGGCGCACGCGCCAGGAAGGCCTGATGACCCTGACCGAGATCGGTCGCGTGACGGGCATTTCCTACCCGACGCTGCTGCGCTACGTGCGCCGCTACCTCGACGAGATTCCGCATCGCGGATCGGGACGCAGCCGGCGCTATCCGCCCGAGGCGATCGAGGTGTTCAAGCGCCTGCGCCACGAGCGCCGCGGCACCGAACGCGGCAGCGGCGAGGCGACCGTGCGCAGCGCCGACGTCAGCGCGCTGACGGCCCGGATCAAGGAGCTGGAGCGATCCCAGCGGCAGCTCGAACGCGTCGTACTGCGGCTCGAAAAGGAGCTCAAGAAGCCGATTCTTGTGACGGTGCGCCGCAGCTAGGCGGTCCGCGCTACGCCGGCCCGTGCGGTTGCTTCGCGCGTGTCATGCGCCGAGATGATCCCAGCCGTCGGGCGCGAGAGGAACCACGCGTCCGTCCGGCTGCCGCAGGCGCACGCCCGCGCGACGGCCGTGCAGGCGTCCGATCGCGTGGCATCCGCAGGATGCGGGCGGTTCGACGTCCTCGGGCAGGGTGAACAGCAGCACGTAGTCTTCGCCGCCGTGCAGCTGACGATGCGCGATCGACGCGTCGCCTGACGCCGCGCGCTGCCGGGCGAGCGCGGCGAGCCCGGCCGGTGCCGGCAGCCGCGCCGCGTCGATCGTGGCGCCGACGCCGCTCGCCCGGCACAGCCGATGGAGATCACGCGCTACGCCGTCGCTGACGTCGATCGCGGCGCCGCGCGGGGTCGATGTCGCCAGCCAGCGGCCGAGTGCGAGCTGCGGTGTCGGCCGCTGATGACGGCGCACGGCGCGCCGCGCCGCGCGCCGGTGCGCGCGCGGCCACGCTGCGACGTCCGGCGGCAGCGCAACGCGCGCGCCGCGCAGGCGCGCGCCGCACAGAACGAGTTCGAGGCCGACGGCGGCCTCGCCCACCGTGCCACCGAGCCACACGACGTCGCCCGGTCGGCCGCCGTCGCGGCGCAGCCAGCGGCCATCGGATGCGCGTCGCCCGAGGGCGGTGAGCGTCGCGCTGACGGTCGGATGGCGCGCGAGATCGCCACCGGCGAGCTGGATGGCGTGCGGCCGCAGGGCGTCGCGCAGGGCGCGCAGGCAGGCGCGCCGGTCGAACGACGGCGGGCCGTTGAGGGCCACGAACACGTACGCGGGCTGGGCGCCCATGGCGGCGAGATCGGAGAGGTTGACCGCCAGCAGGCGGCGCGCGAGGAGCGCGGGATCGACCGGTTCGACCAGGTGGACGCCCGCGATCTGGCTGTCGACGGTCACCGCCCAGGCGTCGGACGGCAGCACGGCGGCATCGTCGCCGATCGGCGCCTGCGGATCGAGTCGTCGCAGCCAGGCGATCAGGCGGTCTTCGCCGTCGAGCATCGCGGTGCGGCGGTGCGCTCAGCGGCGCGCATTGGGCGGACGATCCGGCCCGCTATCCGCCGCTTTCGCTTCGTTGGATGCGTCGTCATGTTCGAGCAGGCTCTGCACCTCCTCGACGAACGCGCCCACGTCTTCGAAGGTGCGGTACACCGAGGCGAAGCGCACGTAGGCGACCGGATCGAGGTTGCGCAGCGCCTGCATGATCATCGCGCCGATCTCATCGGTCGAGATCTCGCGCTCTTCGATGGTTTGCAGGCGCTGTTCGATGCGATCGGCGGTCTCTTCGAGCGTCGCCGTGCTGATCGGCCGCTTCTCGCACGCCCGCAGCAGGCCGCTGAGCAGTTTGCTACGGCTGAACTCCTCGCGGCGGCCGTCCTTCTTGACCACGCGATACGGAATGTGTTCGATCTGCTCGTAGGAGGTGAAGCGTCGACCGCACGCCAGGCATTCGCGCCGACGGCGGATGATCGCGCCTTCGCGGCTCTCGCGCGAGTCGACCACGCGGTCGCGATTTTCACCGCAGTATGGGCACTTCACGGTGATCGACCCCGATGGCGGCTGCCGTGATGAATGGCTGCGGATGAAGCGCGACGCGACCTGCGCCTAGGCGCGCGCGTTGAGCGAAATGGTCAGGCGCAGCAGAACCTGGCGCAGGCTGTCGGGATCCTGCAGATCGAGCTCGATGCGCTCGGTTTGGTCGAGCATCGACCGCTGCGCATCGTCCTCGATCGCCAGCGTCAGCGACACGCGGCGGGCGCGCTGCAGATGATCCTGTTCGAGCGCCAGGCGGATCTCGCGATCGAGCTCGCGGCGGCCGTTGCGGCTCGCATCGCCGCCGCGCTTGAGGGTCGATTTGCGAATCCGCTCGAGCTCGGCCAGTGCGTCGAGTCCGCCGAGGCGGCGTTTGGACTTG
>JBCCOR010000558.1:0-3753 GCA_039025295.1 Acidobacteriota bacterium | reverse complement strand
TGCTGCTCGCCGCCGCGCCCGCAGTCCGCCGGCGGATCGCTGCCCTCGGCGTTGTCTCGGCCGGCACCGGCTGCGACTTGGCGCGCGGACTCGCCCTACCGCGCGCGCCGCGGGCGGCGCTGGCCTGCGCGCTCGACGCGCCGCCGCGTCGGCTCGACGCGCTCGCCGTACGCGTCGGTGACCGGCCGCTGCGCCACGCGGTCAACATCGTCTCGACCGGCCTCTCGGGCGCGGTCGTCGACGCGGTCGCCGCGCATCCGCGGCCCGGGCGGCTGACCTATCTGCGCTGCGCGGCCGGCGTGGCGCTGCGGCTGCGGCCGTGTCCGCTGCGCATCACGCTCGACGATGCGCCCTTCGACGCGGCGCCGCAGCCGGGCGCGTCAGCGGCCGGCCACTGGCTGGTCGCGATCGCCAACGGTCGGCAGTTCGGCCGCGGCATGCGCGTCGCGCCGCAGGCGCGCGTCGACGACGGCCGGCTCGACGTGGTCGCGATCCGCGCGCTGCCGCGCTGGCAGCTGCCGTGGCGGCTGGCGCAATTTCAGCGCGGTCGTCATTTGCATCTCGACGCGGTGCGCATCGGCCGGGGCGCGCGCGTGACGATTGCTGCGGCCGATCCAGCGCATCGGCCGCGCGGCGAAGCCGACGGCGAGCCGCTGCCCGAAGGCACGCTCGGCGTCGGCATCGTGCCCGCCGCGCTGGCGATCGCCGCGCCCGCGGATCAGAAGCGGTAGCGCACGCCGACCAGGACGTTGAGCGGCGTGTAGTCTGACGTCACCGTACCCGGGCCGTCCTCGGCTTCCAGCTCGATCTCGCCGGCGTCGAAAGTGCGGAATTCGAACGATGCGGCCCAGCGGTCGCTGGCTTCGTAGCGGATGCCTGCCTGCAGCTGATAGCCGAAGTCGTCGGTTTCGAACGAGGTTTCCCCTGAGGCGTCTTCGAAGTCGATGTCGACTTCCTGCACCCAGCCAAGTCCGGCACCGACGTACGGCCGCCAGCGCTGGCCCGCGCGGAACACGTAGTTGAGGCTCGCCGACACCGTCACCGACGAGAAATCGCCCTCGGTGAAGCGCATGCCGTCGGGGAAGGTCAGTTCGCTCAGCTCGCTCGTGCGGTAGAGGTATTCGAGATCGACCTCCCAGTGCTCGCTCAGGCGGATGCCGAAGGCCAGGCCGCTCGCCAGACCGGCTTCATAGTCAACCTCGCCGGACGTGGTGGTTGCCGCGCCGTCGAAGCGCGCATCGAGCGTGTCGACGCCGAGCGGTGTCGCACCGGCGAGCAGGCGGAGGGAATAGCGCCCTTCGTCCTGCGCCGACGCGGCAGAGGCCAGCGCCAGCGCGCAGACGAGCAGCGCGGCGGCGCGGCGGATGAACGACGAAGGGGACGAAAACGGCGGGCGTGCGGACGATGCGTGCATGATGGGCGCTCCTCAGCGGGTTGGGTAAGCGGCGGTGCCGCATGGGTTTCAACCCGAGCTTTAGGCGCACAAGTCGTTTCCGATGTGTCGGATGCACGAACGGTCGCCGGCCTGCACGAACGGTCGATGCCCGTCGGTCGTCGCGCGCGTCAGCGCTCGAGGAGGGCGTAGACGAAGCCCGCGCCGCGGCCCTGGACGCGCGCCATCTTGACCCACAGCAGCGTCGCGTGCTCGAGATGCAGGCTGCTCGAGAGCGGTCCGACGTCGACCGTCTGCCAGCCGAGATCGTCGAGCAGCGCGCCGACCGCGGCCTTGGCGTCGTCGTCGTCGCCGGCGATCGGCATCGCCGGGCGCAGATCGCCGTAGCCGGGATAGCGTGTATCGTCGAAATTCTCGAAGCCGTAGACCGTGAACGCCTTGACCACGCGCGCATCGGGCGCCAGCCGCTGGACTTCCTCGGCGCCGCTGGTGCGGCTGTCGAGCCCGTGGGTCAGGCCCTCGCCGATCGGGTTGGTGCAGTCGATCAGCACCTTGCCCGCGAGCGCGTCGGCGTGGCCGTCGAGCGCCTTGGCGTTGGCGGCGTAGGGCGTGGCGAGGAAGACGACGTCGGCCGCGGCGAGGGCCGCGGCGACCGGCTGTGCAGTCAGCTGGTCGTTGCGCGCGAGCGCGCCGCGGACGCTCGCCGAGTCGGGATCGCGCGCGGCGATCACGACCCGGTGGCCGGCGCGGACGAGATGGTCGGCGAGCGGGGCGCCGACCTGGCCGGCGCCGAGAAAAGCGATGGACTGCGGATGCGAATGGCTCATGGTGGTTTTGCGCGCGCGCGGCGCGTTTCCTCGGTCGGTGAAAAGGGGGATCGCTAGAATTGGCTGCATGTCCGATGCTGAGCCGTCCGACGACGTTTCCACGTCCGCCGCGTCTGCCGCGTCCGCCGCGCCGCCGCCGCGCCGGCCGCTGCGCGCCGGTCGCTATCTCTTCGGCGCCGCGACCGCGCTCGGCGTGCTCTTGGCGATCGCGCGGCCGGCCGCGAGCGACGGCCTGGCGGCGTGGCAGGTGTTGCCATTCTGGCTGCTCCACGCGTGGACCGCGATCGCGCTGCTGAGCGTCGCGCAGCGCGTCGTGGCGCGCTGGCGCGTCGCCGGCGCGCGCGGTCGCTGGCTGCGCGTTCTCGCCGCGGGCGCGCTCGGCAGCCTGGCCTTCGCGCCCGCCGCGCTCGGCCTCGAGCAGCTCTTCGGCATCGTCGACGGTCCGCCCGACGACGCGTTCGATCGCCTGGCGCAGCAGAGCGTGGCGATGGCGTTGCTGATCGAGTGGCTCGAAACGCTGGTGCCGGTGACGAGCGCCTGGCTCGTGCTGCATCTGCCGTGGCTGCTGCGGCTCGACTTCGCCGCCGGCGCGTCGGCGTCGGTCGCGCCGTCGCCCGCGGCTGCGATCGACGCGTCGGCGTCCGGCTCGGCGGTGCCACCGACGCGGGTGACAGCTGACTCCGCGTCGACCGGTCCCGCATCGACCGGGTCGCGGACCGGCGCGACGGCCTCTGCCTCTGCCGCGCCGATCGAAGACGCAGCGCCGATCGACGACGCCGCGGCGTTCCTCGATCGGCTGCCGGCGAATCTCGGGCGCGACTGGGTGGCGCTGTCGTCGGAGCTGCACTACGTGCGCGTGCACACGACGCGCGGCCAGGCGCTGGTGCTCCACAGCCTGCGCGACGCGCTGGCCGCGCTCGCCGACGTGCCGGGGCTGCAGATCCACCGCGGCCACTGGGTCGCCGACGATCACGTCGTGCGGCTGCAGCGCAGCGGTCGGGGCCTGGTGTGCGTGCTCGACACCGGCCTCACGTGCCCGGTGAGCCGGCGGCGACAGCGCGACGCGATCGCGCGCTACGGCGCGCCGCGGGCGGCCCGCTACCGCACGTCGGCGGCCTGAGCCGACGATCGCCGATCTTTTTTTCGGCCTGCGCGTCACAAATCGGACGGTTTTGCGTGTACCTCCGCAGACGACGTCGCCGTCGGCCGGACGGCTGACGCGCGCGGGGTGTGCCCGCGCGCCGCCGGGCCGGCCGGCGCGCGGCGTTGCGACCGATGGCATCGCCGTCGAGGAGTGCAGCCATGAACGAATCGTCCCATCCGACGGCGTCGCCCGATCGCGATCTGTGCATCGCCCTCAACACCGCCGACGCCGCGATCACGCGCGGCGCGCTCTGCCGCCTGTGCGCCGCCCTCGACGTCTGGCGCGACTTGCCGATGCGGCCCGCCGACGCCGTGCTCGCCGCCCGCGCGGCGCGGCTGGGCGTGCCGCATCAGCCGCTGCGCCGCGCGCTGACGGCCCGCGCCCGCGCC
>JBCCOR010000557.1:0-3770 GCA_039025295.1 Acidobacteriota bacterium | reverse complement strand
GCGGGGTGGGGGTGGGCCGCCGTGAGGCGGTCTGCCGGAGACGCGCAGCGTCGGAGGCGCGTAGCCTGGGGCTTTAGCCCCAGGAAACCGTTCACGAACCGCGATCCCTCGGAAACGAACCCGCCAACCTGATCCCTCGGAACCGAACCCGCCAACCCCGATCCCTCGGAAACGAACCCGCCAACCCCGATCCCTCGGAAACGCACACCCGAAACCCGATCCCCGAAACCGCACCCATGAAACCGCACACCCGAACCCTCTGAAACCGCACACCCGGCCGAACCCGCGGACCTCACCCCTCCGCCCCATCCTCCGTCAGCGCCAGAAAAATATCCTCCAGCGACCCCGGCCGCTCCGCCAGACCCTTGATCGCATCGACCGTCCCGACCTGCAGCAGCCGCCCGCGGTGCAAAATGCCGACGCGCGTCGCCATGTCTTCCGCCAGCGACAGCGTATGCGTCGACATCAGCACCGTCAGGCCCTCGCGGCAGCGGCGCTTGAGATCGTCTTTGACCGCGCGAATATTCTTCGGGTCGAGCCCGACCCACGGCTCGTCGACGATCACCACCTGCGGATCGTGCAGGAAGCACGCAGCAAACGAGAGCTTCTGCCGCATGCCGTGGCTGTAGCTCTCGACCAGGCGATCGGCGACGTGCGCCAGCTCGAATTGCGCCAGCAAAGCGTCGCAGCGCGATCGGTAGACGGCGTCGTCGAGGTCGTAGAGGCCGGCGACGAAGCGCATCAGCTCGCGGCCGGTCAATTTGTCGTAGAGATACGGATGGTCGGGCACGTAGCCCATCAGCCGCTTCGCCGACTCGGGCGCGGCCTGGATGTCGTGGCCGCCGATCTCGGCCGTGCCCGCCGTCGGGCGAACAAGGCCCGTCAGCATCTTGATCGTCGTCGTCTTGCCGGCGCCGTTCGGGCCGAGGAAGCAGAAGAGCTCGCCGCGCGGGATGTCGAGATCGAGACGGTCGACGGCCAACTTGTCGCCGCCGTAGCGCTTGGTCAAACCGCGGGTGCGGATCATGCGGCATCCTCCATCATCACGACCTCGATGGCCAATCGGCCGAGATAGGCCACGAGCTGCGGCCAGCGCTCGATGCCGCCGGTCAGCAGCTTGACGTGGGTGGCGTCGGCCGGCACCTGGCCGAGGGTCGGATCGAGGCGCACCCAGCGCGATGCGCCGTCCGGCGCGTCGAGCCGCACCTCGGGCCACGCGTGGTAGTAAAAGCCGCCGTAGGCGTCGCTCCACACGACGCCGATCGCGACCCGCGTCGGGACGTCGACCGCGCGCGCCAGGGCAGCGTAGAGAATCGTGTGCTCGTTGCAGTCGCCCGCGCGCTGGCGCAGGACGTCGAGCGCCGACGGCAGGCTCAGAACCGGCACCTTTTCGATCTCGGCGAACACCCATTCGTGCAAACGCAGCGCGCGCATCCAGCGATCGGACGCATCGCCGACGATCGACGACGCCTGCGCGCGGATCTCGGGATGATCGACCTGGACGAACGGATCGCCCGCGAGATGCGGATCGCTCGCGGCGTCGATCGCGCCCGCTGACGCGGCAGCAAGCATCGAGCCCGCGGCCGGCAGCGGGGGCACGTCGACGCGCAGCAGGCCCGCGGCGGGATCCCACGACTGGACGTCGTCGGACGGAATCGCCGCTGCCAGCGACGCGGGCAGCGGCGCGCCGTCGGCGCCGGTGAGGCGCAGCGTCAGCCGCGTGACGCCGCGACGCGGACGCGGCCCCTCGGGCACGATGGCGGTGACGCGCAGCAGATCGTCGGCCGCGGCGCGGGCGCCCGAAACGCTGCCGTCCTCGCCCAGCGACGCCAGGGCGACCGCGCGCGGCACGCGCTCGAGATGCAGGCCAAGCGGCGTTTCGGCGCGCAGGACCTCGCCGTCGTCGTCGACCCACGCGGTGGCGCGGCCGAGCAGATCGCCGTCGATCGCGATGCGCCGCGCCGACCAGGTCTCGCCGGCGATCACGAGCGTTTCACGGGCCTCGCCGGTGAGCGTCACGCGCGCGCCGGCGCCGGGCATCAGCGGATTGAAGCCGCGCATCTCGATCTGCTCGCCGACCGCCAGGTCGGGCAGCGACAGCGTCAAACCCAGACCGCCGTCGAAGAGGCGCGCGTCGTCGAGCGGGACGTCGAGGGGCACGCGCTCGCCGGCGGTGTCGATCGTGCCGCGCAGCCGGCCATCCGACAGCCGGCCGTCGACGGTCACCGCCTGACCGGCGGCGTCGATGCGTGCGACGAGGGTGGTCGGCGCGGCGTCGGGCGCGTCGGGGCGCCACACGCTGCCGAAGAGATCAAGCGCGGCCGAGCGGCCGAGCACCGGCAGCTGCAGGCGCGCCGTGGCCGTCCAGCGCTGGCCGGCGACCGACGCGGTCGTCGGATCGTCGCCGGGACCCATCGCCGGCTGCTGGCGCACGTTGGCGTAGCCGATCGCCCGCTGCGCGATCGCAGCGGCGTCCGCCGTCGGATCGGCGGCGTCCGAGACCGCAGGACCGGTGGTGAAGACGAGCCAGACGTCGCGCGGGCCGTCGAGCGGCGTCGACGCGCGCGGCGATTCGGCGATCGGTGCGAACGCACCCTGGCGGATGAGCAGGAGACCGGTCATCACCAGCCAGAAGCCGGCGATCGCGGCGATCACCAGCACCCGCACGCGCGACCATCGTCTGCGGGCTGCGCGGGCGGCGGACACGGTCGGCTCAGGCGGCGGCGGTGAGCCGGCGCAGGTTGACGGCGTTGACCAGGACGTGGGCGAGGATCGCCGGCATCAGCGTGCCGCGCCAGATCGTCAGCCAGGCGAAGACCCCGCCGGCGAGGAGCGCGAAGAAGGTCCACAGGCGGAAGTCGCGGCCCGGACCGGTATGCAGCAGGCCGAAGATGAGCGTCGCCCAGCCCCAGCCCCAAGCGGTCTGCATCGCGCCGCGGAAGAAAAATTCCTCGGCCACGCCCGAGACCACCGCCAGCGCCAGCGCTTCGCCGGGTGCGAGCGGACCCAGCAGCTGGGCGATCTGGCTCTCGAGCCGCGCGCCGCTGGGCAGGGTGGCGAGCGCGCGCCACAGCAGCAGCAGGCCGCCGCCGGCCGCCAGGCCGATCAGCGCGTCGAACGCCCAGCCCGACGGCGAGATGAAGAGATCGAGCGTGATCGGACCGTCGCGCTCGACGCCGAGCCAGACGACCCCGCCGAGCGCGAGCAGCAGATAGGTCACCCACGCCGCGCGGTAGACCGCCGATGTGCCGCGCTCGGGATCGCGGTCGATCCCACCGCGGTCGTCACTGCCGTGACTGCCGCGGTCGAATTCAGTCGTCAAAAGAGCGCCCGGTCGCTTCCCAGTCGGCCAGGAAGCGCGCGAGACCGCGGTCGGTCAGCGGATGGTTGTAGAGCTGCGTGAGCACCTTGAACGGAATCGTCGCGACGTCGGCGCCGAGCAGCGCCGACTCGACGACGTGCATCGGATGGCGCACCGACGCGACCAGGACCTCGGTGTCGAAGTCGTGGCTCTGGTAGATCTGGACGATCTGCTCGATCAGCTGCATGCCCGACTCGCCGATGTCGTCGAGCCGGCCGACGAAGGGCGAGATGTAGGTCGCGCCGGCCTTGGCCGCCAAGAGCGCCTGCGCCGGCGAGAAGCAGAGCGTGACGTTGGTGTCGATGTCCTCGTCGGTCAGGGTCGCGCACGCGCGCAGGCCGTCGGGGGTCAGCGGCAGCTTGATGACGACGTTGTCGGCCAGCTCGGCGAGGCGGAACGCCTGCTCGAG